>NZ_JBXFWG010000032.1:0-46068 GCF_056854535.1 Stenotrophomonas sp. STEN054
GCGGCGCGGCCGGCGGGGGGCCGCGGCGGCCGCCTCCCAGGCCCCCGCCCGCCGCCCCCCCACTACCGGGGATCTCTGCGCCGCCGGGCACGGCCCGGCGCTACCCGGCAATCCATGTAGAGCCGAGCCCACGCTCGGCTTTGCTTTCAGGGGTGACGTACCGCCCGCGACCTGTTAACTTGCGCGCCACTTTCGTGGTTTACAGCCTGTCCGCATGTCGCACTCGTCTTACCGCCCCACGCCCTCCCTGCTGTTCCTGGCCGTTTCCCTCAGCCTTGCCGCCACCGCCCACGCCGCTCCGCAGGCCACCACGCTGGACGCGGTGCAGGTCACTGCCGCCGATGCCAGCGCCCAGGCTCGCGCGGCGCTCAAGCGCGTGCCCGGCGCCAGCAATGTCATCGACGTCGCCAAGGCCGACAGCCGCCTGTCCAGCAGCGCCGATGTACTGGCCTACCAGCCCGGCATCAGCGCGCAATCGCCGGGCAACGAGGGCACCAAGGTGTCGATCCGCGGCTCGGGCATCAACCGTGGGCCGGGCGCGCATGCCTCGGGCATTGCTCTCTCCCTCGATGGCCTGCCGTTGACCGGCCCGGGCGGCACCCCCTACGAACTGCTGGAACCGCTGTGGCTGTCGCGCGTGGAGGTACTGCGCGGCGCCAATGGTTTCGAGCGCGGCGCGTTGGCGCTGGGCGGTGCCATCGACTATGTCAGCCGCAGCGGCCGCGATTCGGCCGGCGTGCAGCTGCATTACGAGGCCGGCAGCCGCGGCTACCAGAAGCGCGGGATCAGCTGGGGCGGCGTCAGTGGTGATGTCGACTACTTCCTGGCCTACACCGACAGCGAGTTCGACGGCTACCAGCGCCACGCGCGCGGCGACGGCAAGGGCGCGATGGCCAACATCGGCTGGCAGATCAGCCCGGACCTGCAGACGCGCTTCTTCGTGCGCTACCGCGAGACCAATCACGAAACGCCCGGGCGCCTGACCCGCAACCAGATCCGCAATGACCCGCGCGCGGCCAACCCGGCCAACCTCGCCATCGATGCGCGCCGCCCGCAGCCGGGCAGCACCTGGATCGGCAACATGACCACGCTGCAGATCGACGAGGATTCCTCGCTGCAGGCCGGGCTGGCCTACCACAAGTACCCGATGGACCTGGGCGAGAGCCTGTACCGCCAGCAGCTGGACTACGCCGACCTCAACGCGACGCTGGACTACCGCCGCCGCCATCCGCTGTTCGGCCTGGACAGCGAAACCACCGTCGGCCTGCGCGTGACCCACGATCTGGATGCCAACGTGCGCGAGTCGCTGCGCTTTGCCAGCAATGGCTATGCGGCCGGCACGCACACGCGTGATTTCCGCCATCTCGGCACGCAGAGCACGCTGCACATCGGCAACACTCTGGCCGTGAGTGATCGCCTGCGCGTGCAGACCGGTCTGGCCCTTATCAACACCCGCAGCGATGTGCAGGTGACCTGGCCCACCAGCGGTGGCCGCCTGCGTGACCACGACTGGGATTACGCGCCACGCCTGGGCTTCACCTGGCAGCACAGTGCGCAGATGCAGTGGTTCGGCAACCTCAGCCGCTCGGTGGAAGCCCCGCACCCGTGGTCGATGATCTGGGGTTCGAACCAGTTCTTCGGCGCCGGCAACGGTCCGTCAACCGGCCGCCAGAGCACGCCGGTGGCGATGCAGAACCAGGCCGCCACCACGCTGGAACTGGGCGCGCGTGGCGAGGCCGCGCTGGGCCGCTGGGAACTGACCGGCTACTACGCGCACGTGAACCACGAACTGCTGAGCGTCGAGCTGCAGCCGGTGCCGAACCTGTTCGTGGCCGAGAACAACGCGAGCCCCACCGTGCACCGCGGCATCGAGGCCGGGCTGGACAGCACGCTGTGGCAGGGCGTGCCGGGCCGTCTGTCGCTGCGCCAGGCCTACACCTTCAGCGATTTCCGCTACCGCCACGACGCGCGCTTCGGCAGCAACCGCCTGCCCGGCCTGCCACAGCACAGCTACCAGGCCGAACTGCGCTTCGACTATGCCTCCGGCCTGTATGCCGCACTGAACACCGAATACGCCTCGCGCATCGCGGTGGACTATGCCAACAGCTATTGGGCCGACAGCCACGTGATCTTCGGCAGCCGCATCGGCTACGACGCGCCGGGCGGCCGCTGGCAGGCGTGGGCGGAGATGCGCAACATCGGTGACCGCCATTACGCGGCCACGGTTACGCCGGGCTACAACGACGCGGGCAAGGATGTCGCGCGCTCGACGCCGGGCGAAGGCCGCGGCGTATATGCAGGGGTACGCTGGCGCTTTGATTGAGCGCCAGCGTGGAAACGCCGGGCATTGCCGGGCGCTGCCTCAGGCGATGCGCCAGCGTGGCAGCTGCTCGCTGCGCCTCCAGATGACCGGGGCCGCTGCCATCAGCAGCAGGGCCATCAGCCAGCGCGGCGAGGTGCTCAGCAGGCCATCGACCCACCCTGCTTCGACCACCGGCTGCACCTCCTGCCAGGGGCTGTAGCCCAGGTAGAGCACGCTGCCGGCGCGCCACACGAACACCAGGCCCATCGCCGCCAGGAACAAGGCCGTGCTGCGGCAGGTCCAGCGCTGCGAGGGCGTTCCCCACTCGCGGGAAACGGCGAACAGCACGCCGATGATCAGCGTGGCCATCAAGGCCACCAGACCTAGGTCGACCTTGCGGCCAATGCGTTCATACGTGCAGGCACGGCACGATGCCTCCTCGGTGGCGGCAGCCACTTCAGCGACCGACTCGCTTCTCGCCGACGGCGACTGTGCCATCGCGCTGAACGACATCACCAGCGCGAACATCGCACCGAGCATCCAACACACCACCTTTGTCCTGCATGCAGCCATGTCCATGTGCTTCTCCTTTGCAATGAAGTTTCTTCCTGTGCGGGCAACTCAGTGCCCGGCACTCCTTTTCACCAACTTACAGCGCCTGCACCACCTGCATCAGGCTGACCGCCTCCGGTGCCAGCTGCTGTGCACCCCAGCCCAGCGCGGCGAACAACACCACCAGGCCCAGCAGCGGCCAGAACGTGTGCGACAGGCACAACCGCCACCAGCCCTGCGCGCCCATGCCCTGCATGAGCCGGTACAGGCCACCGACAATGGCGGCGTCCACCAGCAGCTCGGCCATCAGCACCGGTGCCGACCACACCACCCAGACGCTGGCCAACAGCACGGTGGCCACCAGCGCGATAAGACCGAGCACGGCAAGCAGTGGCAGCCCGGCCTCACCGTCTGCAACCTCCAGCAGGGACGCGCCATCGGCATCGGCGATGGATGGGGTCGAGGCTTCAGCCCACGACGCAGATGCGCCGCCGCCACCAGAGTGGCCGCCGCTGCCGCCCCACGAAGGGCCTGCGCGTGGGGAGCTGCCACCGCATCCGCCATTGCCGGCGATCTCGGCAGCACCGTCAGCCACCGCATCCCAGCGCCAGCGGATCCAGAGCCACATCAGCAGCAGGAACACGGCATAGGCCAGCAGCACTGCCAGCGGGTAACGCAGCAGCATGCTGTCCAGGCCGACCAAGCGCAGCGCATGCGAGGCGAGGAAGCCGGCGCCACCGGTCAGCAGCACGATCAGCGCCATCTGCAGGCGCGGCCATCCGTGGTACTGCAGCTGCCGTCGCGCGCGGGCGACTTCACTGCTGCGTGTCGTCGGCAGCTTCAACGGCGTGCTGTTGAAGCGTCTGGTCTGTTTCATGCCGACACTGGGCCGGACCAAAGGGAGTGCAGCATGCGGACATCCTTGCCGGGCACGCGTGGGTGCGTTCGGGTCGATTCTAGCGTGTGGGCGGCGCGGCTGCCTTCAGCAGCTGGGCGGCCACCTGGTCGAACGGGGCGATGTCCTGCAGCGCACGGCTCATGGCCACCGCACCTTCCACGCTGGCGATGACCAGGCTGGCCAGCGCGGCCGCCTGCTCCGGTGCATGGCCGTCGGCCACGAAGGCGTGGGATAGATGCCCCTGCCAGCGCGCGAACACTTCGGCCGCCGCCGCGCGTGGCTGGCTTGCGACCGCTTCCACCGGTTCTTCCACCGCCGCGGCCAGCACCGGGCAGCCGGCGCGGAACTGCGTGCGCAGCAGGCGCTCGCGCCACATCGCCAGGAACTGCTGCAGGCCCTGCACCGCGCCGCCACGCAGCAGCTCCACCAGCAGGGTCTCCACCTTGTCGCCTGCCATCTGCGTGGCGCGGGCCAGCAGCTCCTGCTTGCCACCCGGGAAATGGTGGTAGGTCGAGCCCAGCGGCGCCTCGGCCAGCTTGGTCACCTCACGGATGCTGGTGGCATTGAGCCCGACCCGCGCCAGCATCTGGGCGGCCGCATCGATCACGCGCTGGGGGGCATCGGACGCTCGCGGGCTCATGCGCTCACCTTGCTAGGACAGTCGTCATAGATTAGCGTATCGGCCGTAGTATAACAGTCGTCATAGTCATGAATCTCTGGTTCCGCCTGCTCCACCTGCTGCTGTGCAGCCTGTTCCGGCCGAAACTGGACGCCCCGTTCGGTGTCTCGCGGCTGCCGTTCCGGGTGCTGCCCAACGATCTGGACAGCAACCTGCACATGACCAACGGCCGCTACTGGAACATTTTCGACCTGGGCCGGCTGGACCTGATCCTGCGCATGGACCTGGGCAAGGTGGCGCTGCGTGAGAAGTGGGCACCCATCGTCGGCGCAGGCACCATCCAGTTCCGGCGCGAGCTCAAGCCGTTCCAGGAATTCACCCTGGAAACGCGGCTGGCCGGCTGGATCGGTACGCGCATCATCATGGAGCAGCGCGTGCTGGTCGGGCCCGAGCAGAAAGTCGCCACCCGCGCGCTGCTGGTCACCGGCATCTACGATCGCCGCGCGCGAAGCTTCGTCGGCATGGAGCGGATGATGGCGGCCATTGGCTGCGATACGCCGCCCTCGCCGCCGCTGAGTGCGGCCGCGCAGGCGCTGCTCGCGGCAGATACGGCGCTGAAGCGCGACGACGACTGAGCAGCTGCTTTACAGCGCCTTCCTCAGTACTTCCTGCAGGCGGCGCTTGTGCGACTCCACCACTTTCCAGTTCCAGTCGCATACCGGCGGAACGTCCAGCGCGCCGCGCTCGCGGGCCAGTGCGGCACGCTCGGTCAGGGCCTGCACTTTCGCGCTGACGTTCGCATCGATGGCCATCGGCAGCAGGATCGAGATCAGCCCCCAGCCGGACACCATGGCGCGCGCGGATTCACCGCGCCCCGTGTCGAAGGGGCGAACACGCACGGCGCCGCCCATGTCCGCGTACTGCACGCCGATCAGCAGCATGCCGCCTGAGACCCACTGCAATGCCCTGCCGTGCTCGCACAGCGCCTCGGCAGAATCATAGCGGCGCGGCTGCTCGCCGGCGCTTGAATAGAGCTCGGTGACCAGCACCGGACTGCGCTTGAACACGGCGCGCGCCACGGCCTCGAGCACGTTGTAGGAGACAGCTGCCATCGTGCGCCTGCGGTAAGCGCCTGCGACGCGCTCAGCGGCGCGACGCCGGGACCGCCTCCAGCGCGCGTGAGATGGCCGCTTCGGCCAGCGGCGCCATCACCGCGTAGCCCGCGGCGGTGGGATGGACGCCGTCAAAGGCCAACGACCGGTCAATTCCGCCTGCTGTATTGGTCAGCGCGCTGTAGTAATCCAGATACACAACGCCCTTCGCGGCAGCGTACCGCTCAAGCGCAGCGTTCAATGAACGCACCTTGGGTGCGGGCGAGGTACCGGGCAGCCAAGGGTAATCACTCACGGGCAGCACCGAGGCAAGGACCACGCCAATGCCGTGCGCCCGGGCGAGGTCCACCATCGCATGCAGGTTGTCTTCGATCATGGGCTGGGTGGCCAGCCCGGTATTGCCCGCCAAGTCATTGGTTCCTGCCAGAATCACCACCACCTCGGGCTTGAGGGCAATGACATCCTGGCTGAACCGCAGCAGCAGCTGCGGCGACGTTTGCCCGCCAATACCGCGGTTGATATATCCCTTGCCTGGGAAGAACGTGCTGGGGTCTTTTTCGCCCCAGTTCTGAGTGATCGAATCGCCATAGAACACGATCCGGGGAATACCTGGCTGTTTCGCTGGCAGGCGCGCGTTCGCCTCGCGGTAGCGGCTGAGCTCCGGCCAGTCGGCAAGTCGTTGCTGCATGCCAGTCACTTCTGCAGGCGTTACTGCTGAGGCAGGCTTGGTCAGCAATGGATTGATCGCAACGGCGCCCGTCTGCGCATGTGCGTGCAGTGCGCAAAAAGCGGCGAAGGCTGCGATGCAGCTGCGGATCAGAATCATGCGAGAACTCATGTGTTTTCCAGTAAGAATTGACTGATCTCCCGCCGCAGATCGAGGTCGTCGGTCTGCCTGGCGGCTTCGTCGGCGAGCAGCGCGAACTCATAACCACGCCCGGTCTCGCCTTGGTCGATATGACGCCGCGCCAGTTCCAGGCAGATCGACGCTTCGCCTTCGATCACGCCCAGCTGGCGCGCCTGGGTCAGCGCGCGCTCGTAGTAGCCGATGGCCACGCCGCTGTCGCTGGTGAAGTCACCCAGGGTTTCCCAGAGGAAAGGATGGTCGCGGCCTTCCACCGCCATCGCATCGCAGTACTGCCGCAGCTCGTCGTGCAGCCGCCACTGGCTGCGGGTATCGCCGTGGGTGCTGGCATTGGCCATTTCAACCGCCACGCCCAGTACGTGCTCGTACACGTCCTGTGGAATTTCCATGGGAACCTCCTGCCGCTTGTCTGTAGCACGGTCAGGCTAGCACGGCCGGGTGGTGATTCATCCACACATGGCGTGGCACCGCATCCACGCATGGCGTGGATCTACTGGCCGGGTGGATGCCGGCCGTGCGGTGGTTCATCCACGCATGGCGTGGATCTACCGGGGTGGATTTAGCGGGGGCCGTGCGAAGGCGGTACGTCCTGCGCGCCCCACTGCTCGTTCTTCGTGCTGCCCAGCTCGAAGTCCAAGGTGCCGCCACGCTGCACGAAGCTGGCCGGCAGCCAGCTCGCAGTGCTGACCTTGCCATTCACCTGCAGCGACTGCACGTAGGGCGCATCCATCGCCGCGCCGCGTGCGCGCACCACGATCTTCGCGCCTGGGCGGGTGATCACCGCTTCGGTGAACAGCGGGCTGCCGATCACCAGGTCTGCGCGGCCCGGGTACAGCGGGTACAGGCCCAGCGCCGACCACACGTACCACGAGGACATCTGGCCGAGATCGTCGTTGCCGGGCATGCCCTCGGGCGTGTTGGTCCAGATCTGGCGCATCGCCTGGCGCACGGTTTCCTGCGTCTTCCATGGTTGGCCGAGGAAGTTGTACAGCCACGGCGCGGCGATGGACGGTTCGTTGTCCAGTTCGGCGTGCAGCGGGCCGGACCTGGTCACGGCCCACGCACCGCCGGGCTTGCGGAAGAACGCATCGAGCCGCGCGATGCTGGCCTCGCGGCCGCCCAGCGCCTCGAACAGGCCGGCCGGATCGAACGGCACCATCCACAGGTACTGCGCGCCACTGCCTTCGACGAAACCATCATCGGCGGCCGGATCAAACGCCAGCCAGCTGCCATCAGCGTTGCGCGGCTGGATGTAGCCCTGCTGCGCGGTGGCCTTGGGGTTGTAGAGATTGCGCCACCAGCCGGAACGCTCACGGAACTGCCTTGCACCCTGCGCATCACCGGCTGCAAGCGCCAGCTCGGACAGGCCGAAATCGGCGCTGACCATTTCCAGCGTGTCGGCCGCACTGCCCCAGCCCGGCGCGCCTTCCGGCATGTACTTCAGGGCCAGCCACTGGTCCAGGCCCGGGCGCTGGCCCACGCACAGCACCGGGCAACCGCGCTTGTCCAGATCACGTGCGGTGGGCACCGTGGCCGCCTTTTTCAGCGAGGCGTAGGCGCTCTGCAGGTCGAAGCTGCGGCCGCCGAAGGCATGAATGGCTGCCACCGATGGCGGCGACGGATCCCCGTTCATCACACCAGTGGCGCCGGTGATGTGGGTCCAGCGATCCCAGACGCCGCCATTCTGATCGGCCTGGTTGAGCAGCGACTGCGCCACGTCCGAGCCCACCTGCGGCTGCAGCAGGGTCAGCAGCTGCAGCTGCGAACGGTACACATCCCAGCCCGAGTAATTGGCATACTGCGCCTGCTGCCGCTTGGCCAGCGCATGCACCTTGCCGTCCATGCCGCGGTAACGGCCGTCGCCATCGCTGTGCAGGTTGGGCGCCAGCATGGCGTGGTACAGCGCGGTGTAGAACACGATGCGCTCGTCGGGCGTACCGCCCTGCACCCGCACCTGGCCCAGCAGTTCGTTCCACCTTGCACGGGTGGCCGCCTGCGTGGCCGCCACGGTCGTGCCCTGCGGGCTCTCGCGGCGCAGGTTGGCGCGCGCACCGGCTTCATCCACGTAGGAAATGCCGATGCGTGCAGTCACCTGCGGCGTGCGCTTGGCATCGAAACTGATCCAGCCGCCGGCGCCCTTGCCTGCCGGTGGGTGGCCCTTGCTGCCATAGGTGGTGCCACCGCCGCCTTCGCGCGCGCCGGCCTGCACGGTGTCATCGCGCCAGGTGCCGCCCACTTCGAACGGCTGGTCGAACTCGGCAACGAAATGCAGGGTGTAGTAGCTCTCGCGGCGGTCCTCGGCGAGGTAGCCGCAGAAGTTGCCGCTGGTGACCGAGCCGCGCACGGTGCGCGTGGCCGGGTCAATGATGATGGTCGAATCACTGCTGCCCACTTCGCTGTCGGAGGTACGGAACAGCAGGTTGGCCGGCTTGTCGGCCGGGAACTGGAACTGGCCTACCGCCGTGCGCGCCGTGGCTGCCAGGCTCACGGCCACGCCGTTGTCGAGGGTGAGCGTGTAGGCGCCGGGGCTGGCGCTCTCCTTCGCGTGGTCCAGCAGGCTGGTGTAGCGCACGCCGGCATCGGCCGACGACGGCGAGAGCTCCACCGGCAGCGTTACCGGCATCAACGGAACATCGCCGCTGGCGCCGGTGCAGCCAGTGCCATTGACGTGGGTGAGGCTGAAACCGCGCACGCCGTTGCTGCGCCACTCATACCCACCGGGCGCGGCAATCGGGAAGCGCTTGCCCGGCAGTGCGGTCATTTCCGGACTGAAGGCCACCATGCCGAAGGGCACCGTCGGCCCGGGGTAGACGTTGCCGGCGTTGGTGGTGCCGATGAAAGGATTGACCTCGGCGGCCAGGTCCTGCGCGGGTGCCCTGGCGGCCAGCAACGGCAGCGGGGACAGCGTCAACACAGCGGAAACGACCACCAGCAACGAACGGGACATCGACAACTCCAGTGGAAGGAGGCACCCACGCGCCTTGAACCATTGAGGGTAGTACGCGCCCGAGCGCCCAGCGACGGGCCGGAGGTCATGGTTGGCGGTACCCGGTCACGATTGGCAGTCAGTACATCAACCGCCTTCAATGTAGAGCCGAGCCATGCTCGGCTGCTCTTGGCGAGCCAGCACCAGCGCCCGAGCGCGGTCAGTACGTGCCCTGCACGAACGGCTGCCCCGCCTGCGTGGTGGCGATGATCATCGCCACCGATTGATCGTTCTTGTGGAAGCCCGCCGAGCAGACTGCATCGCGGCCCTGGCCGCATTCGATCTCGGGGAAGTCCGGCAGCGGGGCCTGCCCTGATTCCGGCGGCGTGGCCTGCCAGCCCGCTGCATCAAGCAGACGCTTGGCCTTGGCATAGGGCATGCCTGCGGTTATGCCCAGCGCAGCCAGTTCATCCGTCATTTCCTGCGCCGACGCGATGGCCGGTGCGATGGCCAGTGACAGGAACACAGCAAGAACGATGGTTTTCATTGAGCGCATCCGTGGCAGACACCGATCTGCAGCGTACCGCAGCTTTGCGGCAACGCAATGGCAGGGCCAGCGAAGAGCCGAGCTTGCTCGACTGGCTTCTGCAGGCAGTCGAGCAAGCTCAACTCTACAAAAGCAGTCGAGCATCGCTCGACTCTACAAGGGCAATCGAGCAGGCTCGACGTTACTTCGCGTTCTTCACGTAGGTGTCGAACCAGTTCAGCATTTCCGACACCAGCTGCTCGTTCGATTCCAGCGCGGTGTACCAGTGCGGTTCGTTCGGCAGCATCACCAGGCGGGTGGTGCCGCCGTTGCCACGGATGGCCTGGTACAGCTTGCGCGACTGGAACGGCTCGGTGCCCGGGTTGGCATCGTCTTCGCCGTGGACCAGCAGCAGCGGCAGCTTGATCTTGTCGGCGTAGAAGAACGGCGAGGCCTTCAGGTAAACGTCCTGCGCCTGCCACACCGAGCGACGCTCATTCTGGAAGCCGAACGGGGTGAACGTCTTGTTGTACGAACCGCTGGTCGCCACGCCGGCCTTGAACAGGTTGGTGTGGGCGATCAGGTTGGCGGTCATCAGGCCGCCATGGCTGTGGCCGGTGACGCCGATGCGGTTGCGATCGACCACGCCCATGTCCACGGCCTTGTCCACCGCCGCCTTGGCGTCGGCTTCCAGCTGCTCCAGATAGGTGTCATAGGCGGTCTTCGGGTCGCCGACGATCGGGAACGAGGCGTTGTCGATGATCGCGTAGCCGGCCAGCAGCATCAGGCGGTACGGCTGCAGGCGGGTGAAGGTCTGCTGCGAACCGGACACCTGGCCGGCCTGGGCGGCGTTGGCGAAGTCGGCCGGGTACGCGTACAGGATCGCCGGCACGCGCTGGCCTTCCCTGTAGCCCGGCGGGGTGTACAGGGTGAAGGACAGATCCACGCCGTCGGCGCGCTTGTAGGTCACCAGCTGCTTCTTGATCTGGCGCACTTCCGGGGTCGGATCGACCAGCTTGGTCAGCGCGGTGGCGGTGGACGCGAACTGCGCCTCACCGTCCTTTGCTGCGGCAACCGCCTCGCCCTGCTGGCGCACGAACGCGTTCGGCGCGTCCATCACTGACTGGTGCCAGGTCAGGTAACGGCCCGGGGTGTTGCTGAAACCGAGGAACTGCTCGTAGGCATCGGCATCGCTGCGGAACAGGCGCTCGCTCTTCAGCGAACCCAGGTCCAGGCGGTCGAGGAACGGACGGTCGCCCTGCGGCGAAGCGCCCTGCCCGCGCAGGAACACGTAATTGCCTTCCTGGCGCACGACCGCAGCGCCGTTGGGCAAGCGCTTGAACACCAGGTTGCCCGGGTCGCCGTACAGCTCATCGCTGGACATGTCCCACAGCAGGCGACCTTCCTTCTTCGGCTGGTCGACATCGACGATGCGGGTCTGCACCCAGTGGCGGTTCTCGTCGTTCTCGAACATGAACGACACGGCCGGATCCGCCGACCAGGCCAGGCCTTCGAAACGCTGTGCGGTGCGGGCGATTTCCACCGGCTTGCCGTTGAACGGGGCCTTCAGCATCAGCACGCGGTCACGGTGCGGCACGCTCACCTTCCAGTCGCCCTTGTCCAGCGCTTCGGCATAGACCAGGGTGGCCGGATCGGTGGAGCGCCAGTCGAAACCACGCGGACCTTCCGGCACGCCATGCACCGGCACGCGGTCGGCCAGCGGCAGGCTGGCGATGGCGGTGGTCCTGCCACTGGCGATGTCCAGCACCGCAACATCGTTGGCGAAGCGCTGGTAGGTCACCGCGTGCGAGAACGGCGGCTTGATCGATTCCGTCAGCACGTGCACGCCATCGGGCGCGGCGCTGACGTCGTTGAAGATGGCGGCGCTGCCGACCGGGCGCACCTTGCCGCTGGTGGTGTCGACCACGGCCAGCTGCGAGGCGCCGTAGTAGGCGAACAGCTTTTCGTCATGCGCGCTGGTCAGCGTGTCGCGGGCTTCGTAGGTGCTGCTTTCGCCGCTGCTGCCCAGCGATTCCTGCGCGTCCGGGCCGGTCGGCACGCCGCCGTCGGAAGGGGCCGCGCCCTGGTTGGCCGGCACCAGCTTCACCAGCAGGTTCTGGCTGCCCCCCAGCCACTGCAAGGTGCTGCCGAAGATCGGATTGAGCTGCACGCCCGGCACCTGCTTGACCTGGCCGGTGGCTGCATCGCCCACCCACAGCTGCACGCTGGTATCGACCGCGTTCTGGAACGCGAAGTGGCTGCCATCGGCCGACCACTGCGCCGCACCGGCACAGCCCTGCGGCAGGTCAACCTTGGTGGTCTTGCCGCTGGCGATTTCCACCACGCTGAAATCGGCCACGCAGGCCGGAATGCCGTAACCACCGGGGGTGTCGTGGCGGCTGCGGTTCTTCGGTTCCAGGCGGACGCCGGCCAGCTTCAGGTAGGGCTGTGCCACGCGCGCGATGGACGGATAGGTCTGCGCGGTGGTCAGCAGCAGGCGCTGCCCGCTCGGGTCGACGTTCGGTGCCGGCGGCGGCGTAGCCTTCAATACCTTGAGCAGGTGCTCCGGCGGCTTTGCGTAATCGGCAAGCGCCGGACCTGCGGCCAGCAGGCCGACGGAGGCAACGGCAATGGCCGCCGCCAGAGAGGTGCGATGGCTGAGCATCCTTGATCCCCTGGGGTGTGATCGGGCACCCGCCAGACAGCGGGCATCGGCCGAATCTAGCACCCCGGGGGGGGGTGTGAATGGGCCGGAAGGACTAGTGGCCGGATGTTGCAAACCCCACCGGGCATGGCCCGGTGCTACCGGGCGCAGGGCTGATTGTCGGTAGCTCCGGGCCATGCCCGGCGTACATCCGCCCTGGCACTATTGCTGCGCGTGCAGGTCCCACGTGGTCAGGTAATCGGGGTCGACCACGATCTCGCCACCCGAGCGCAGCCGGTACTCACCCGGTTCCGCGGGGCGGTACTGGTCGAGCATCGGCGGCAGGTAACGTTCATGGCCATCGGCCTCGTCGGCCAGCACCACGCCTTCCTCGGCACTGATGCGCAGCACCGTACCCGAATACTGCTGCTGGTCCCGCATCTGGCCATCGCCGCCGTAGCGGGTAATGCCCACCAGCACCACTTTGCCGATCATCTCTTCGACCTTGGCGTCGTCCAGGGTCGGCAGCAGGGGAATGGATTCGTCATTCATGGGTACACCTCCAATGCCTGCAAGTACATCGTGGAAACGCTTGAAGGATGGCAGCTCTCGTACACCACGGCCATTCTGGCCGGTCATGTCTCCCCACGACTGGATGCTGACATCGCAGGCGGCAGGGTGGAGTGAAGACTGTAGAATCCGTTCATGCGCACCGTTCATGCACTCCGCTACATCACCCCGCTCCGCGAAGGGGGCTCGCTGCCCGCCGTGGTCGAGACCGACGACGACGGCATGGCGGTGCTCAAGTTCCGTGGCGCCGGCCAGGGTCCGAAGGCACTGATCGCCGAGCTGATCGCCGGCGAGATGGCCCGCGCGGTCGGCCTGCCGATTCCGGAAATCCTGTTTGTGGAGCTGGACAGCGAGTTCGCCCGTACCGAACCTGACCCGGAAATCCAGGACCTGATCCGCGCCAGCGAGGGCCTGAACCTGGGCCTGGATTACCTGCCCGGCGCGATCAACTACGATCCGGCCGCGATGCCGGCGGATGCCGACCTCGCGTCGCGCATCGTCTGGTTCGATGCGTTCACCAGCAATGTCGATCGCACCACGCGCAACCCCAACCTGATGGTCTGGCACCGCAAGCTGTACCTGATCGACCACGGTGCGGCGATGTACTTCCATCACGACTGGGCCAACGCCGGCGACGCCTGCGAAAAGCCCTTCGTGCTGATCCGCGACCACGTGCTGCTGCCGTTCGCCAGCCGCATTGCCGAGGTGGATGCCGAGCTGGCCGCGCGCCTGCCCGATGCGGAAATCGAGCGCATCGTCGGCCTGGTGCCGGACAGCTGGCTGGTGGACGAACCGGCCTTCGACAGCCCGCAGGCCTACCGCCAGGGCTACATCAACTATCTCAAGCACCGCCTGAATGTGCGTGCGGTGTTCGTGCAGGAGGCCGTCCGTGCCCACGCTGCACACGTATGACTATGCGGTCATCCGCGTGGTACCGCGGGTGGAACGCGAAGAGTTCATCAACGTCGGGGTGATCGTCTCCTGCCCCGGCGCACGGCATCTGGAAGCCGCGATCGAGATCGACGCCGGGCGCCTGCAGGCGTTCGCGCCGGCACTGGACCTGGAAGCTCTGCAGCCGTGGCTGGATGCCATCGTGGCGATCTGCCGCGGCGACGCCAACGCCGGCCCTATCGCACAGCTGCCCGCGCGTGCGCGCTTCCATTTCCTTACCGCCAAGCGCAGCTCGATCGTGCAGATGTCCAGCACGCACGTCGGCCGCACGGCCGATCCGGCGGGCGTGGTCGAGCACCTGATGACGAAGATGGTGCGGGTGCCGCGCTGACGGGGGGGTAGAGTCGACCGTTGGTCGACTGTCCCTCGCGACCCGCTGAAACCCCGCGCTGCGCGCGATAGTCGACCAACGGTCGACTCTACCGCTTGCGTTACAGCGGCAAGCGCCGCGCAATGTAGTTGACAACGTTGCCGACCGCATCCGGATCAACGTTGGCCAGGCCGATGACCACATAGCCCTGCTCGGGCAGCACCACGGTGGCACTGTTCGACCCCGGCGCCCCGCCCTCGTGCCCGTACTGGCGCTGGCTGCCCTGCCCCTGCACGACGAAGCCATAGCCATACCAGCCCTTGTGGTTCTGCGCGGTGGTCGCCTGCTGCAGCAGCGCCGGCGACAGCAACTTGCCGCCGCGCAGGGCCTCGCAGAACTTCAGCATGTCTGCGGCGGTGCTGTAGCCACCACCGGCCGACATGCCGCGCCAGGGCAGCGTCCTGGTTTCGCGTACCCACTGCCCGTCCTTCCTGGTATAGGCGATGGCACGGTGCGCAACATCCACGGTTTCCGGCTCGAACCCGGTAGCGGTCATTCCTGCCGGGCGCAGGATGTGCGCGTCCACGTAGTCGTAGTACGACTGCCTGGAAACGGCCTCGATGATGCGGCCAAGCACGATGAAGCCATAGTTGGAGTAGGCATCCTGGCTGCCGGGCGTGAACTGCGGCGCATCCTTGGCGAAGCGCTGCACGTAGTCATCCAGCGTCTTCAGCGAGGCCGAGTACTGGTCGAAATCATCGCCGAAGAAATCACCCAGGCCGCTGGTGTGGGCCAACAGATGGCGCACGGTCACGGTATCGGCGACGGCCTTGTTCGGATAGTCCGTCAGGTGCTTGCCGATCGTATCGTCCAGGCTCACTTTGCCGGCCTGCACCAGCTGCAGGATGGCCACCGAGGTGAACATCTTGTTGGACGAGGCCAGCCGGAATCGGGTCTGCGCATCGACCGCCTTGTTCGCGCTGCGGTCGGCCAGGCCTGCGTGCCAGTCCAGCAGCACGCGCCCGTTCCGCGCGACCAGCACGCTACCCGACAGCGCATCCTCAGCGGCCAAAGCGTCCAGCTTTGCACGGGCGTCGGCCATCAGCTGCGGCAAGCCGACGCGTGCGGGCTGGTACTTTTCCGGCGTGGGCGTGCCTTCCAGCTGGAACAACTGCAGTCGTTCCGGATGGGCAGGATCCATCTCCGCGGTCACCAGCATCGCACGCTCGGTCTGCTGCGCCAGCACCAGCAGCTTCGCCTGCAGTGGCGTGCTTTCACGCACCTCCAGCAGCTTCAGCGGGCCGGTCGACTCGCGGAACTCCAGATAGTCCTGCGGAGTGCTGCCTTCCTTCTTGGCGTAACGTTCGGCAAAGGTCTGTAGCCCCTCAAGGCTGCCGGCATTGAACGCTGCCAGCCAGTCATCGGCGGCACGTCGCGCCTCAGGAGCGGGCGCCGCAGCGTGCGCGGCGCCCATGCACAGCAGGATCAACAAGGCCCAGAGCAATGGGCGGGCGGAAAGACAGCGCACGAACATGGCGATTCCTTCGCAGACGAGGCGTGCGGCCATCCTAGCCCAACGCCAGCCCCGTGAGGGTGGCGTTGGGCTGTCGCCCACCCATCACGTCACTTCGGCAACGCGTACGCCATCACGTAATCGCCCTTCGGCGTTTCCATGAAGTGGTGCCCGGCCGCGACGATCACCACGTACTGGCGGCCGTCCTGTTCGTACACCATCGGGTTGGCCTGGCCACCGGCCGGCAGCTTGACGTGCCACAGCTCCTTGCCGGTCTTCAGGTCGATCGCGCGCAGCAGGTCGTCGGTGGCAGCGGCAATGAAGATCAGGCCGCTGGCGGTCACCACCGCACCACCATTGTTGGGCGTGCCAATCTCGATCGGCAGCCCGGAACGGATGCCGAACGGGCCATTGCCACGTGCACTGCCGAACGGACGGTCCCACAGCAGCTTGCCGGTGCGCAGGTCGACCGCGCGGATGCCACCGTAAGGCGGCTGCTTGCACAGCAGGCCAGTGAACGGCAGGCGCCAGCCAGCATTGACGTCGATGGCGTACGGCGTGCCCACCTGTGGGTCGCCGGCACCTTCGGCACCGCCCTTGTCGTGAGTGATCTCCTCGCGCGGCCGCCAGCCCTTGCGGTCGGCTTCGGCACGCGGCACCAGCCGGTTGTAGTTGGGCATGTCGTTGTAGTTGGCCACGATCACGCCGCGACGCGTATCGATGGCGACGCTGCCCCAGTCCGAGCCGCCGTTGTAGCCGGGGTATTCAATCGAATGATGATCGGCGCTCGGCGGCGTGTAGAAACCCTCGTAATGCGCCTTGCGGAACTGGATGCGGCACACCAGCTGATCAATCGGGGTGATGCCCCACATGTCCTGCTCGGTCAGGTCGTGCTCGCGGCGCAGCGTGTGGTACAGCGAGAACAGCTGGGTGGGCGAGCGCTGCTCCGGCTCGGCGCCACCACCGGGCACCTTGCGCTCTTCGGCCGGGGTCAGCAGCTGGCCGGTGCGCCGGTCGAGGATGTACATGTCGCCCTGCTTGGTCGGCAGCAGGATGGCCGGCACCTTGCCCTGCGCGGTCGGGTAGTCGATCAGGCTGGCCTGCGAACCCATGTCGTAGTCCCAGACATCCTTGCGCACGGCCTGGAAATGCCAGGCCGGCTTGCCGGTGGTCACGTCGATGGCCACCAGCGAGGTCGCGTATTTGTTCTGATTCTCGGTGCGCGAGCCGCTCCAGTAATCGCCTGCGGAATTGCCCATCGGCAGGTAGACCAGGCCCAGCTTTTCATCGCCGGTGGCAGTGGTCCACATGTTCGGCGTACCGCGCGTGTATTCCTTGCCCTGCGCGGGCAGGCCGGTCAGTTCCGGCTGGTCCATGTCCCAGGCCCAGCGCAGCTTGCCGGTCACCGCATCATAGGCCTGGATGACGCCCGAGGGTGCGTCACGGCGCTGGCCGTCCAGCACCTGGTGGCCGGTGACGATGACGCCGCGTACGATGGCCGGCGGCGAGGTGATGGAGACATAGCCTGGCGGCGTCTTGCCCATGCCCTGGGTGATGTCGACCTGGCCGTTGTTGCCGAAGTTGGCGCACGGCTTTCCGCTGTCGGCGTCCACCGCGATGATGCGGCCGTCCAGGGTGCCTTCGATGATGCGCGCGGTGCAGGCCGGGCGGTTGCCGGGCACGCTGGCTGCGCCCGGGGTCGGCGGCGGCGCCGGCAGTGCCAGATCGGCGGCCACGTCAGCCAGCGCGGCATCGACCACGGCGGCGCCACTGGGCTGCTCGTAATAGGACACGCCGCGGCACGCTGCGGTATAGGGAATCGAAGCGTCCTTCACCTTCGGATTGAAGCGCCAGATCTCCTTGCCGGTGCTGGCGTCGAGGGCGATCAGCTGGTTCCGCGCGGTGCACAGGTACAGGCGGTTGCCGATCTTCAACGGCGTGGTTTCCGCGCCCCAGCGGTTCTCCGGCAGGTCGCCGGTGCGGAACTGCCAGGCCGGCTGCAGCGTGGCCACGTTGTCCGGGGTGATCTGCTGCAGCGGCGAGAACCGCGTCGCGGCGTTGTTGCGGCCCCACGCGGCCCAGTCACCGTCAGCCGGTCGGTCGGAGGGCTGCAGGCCCGTGGTGTCCTCGGTGGGATCGATGCCGGTCGACGCAGCTGCGTCGGGGAACGGCTGGTCACCGCGCACTTCACCGTGCGGCACGAAGGCAAGCGCAAAGGCCGCCACGAAGACCAGCATCAGGACCGCCGCAACACCACGCGATGCGCGACGTGGGAAAGGCTGCTGCAACGTCGGCGCCAGCAGCGCCATCACGATTGCCAGTGCGGTCACCAGGCCCAGCCGTGGCACCCAGCGCCAGTAGGTGCTTCCCGATTCCCACCATGTCCACAGCAATGTGCCGACGAAGATGAGCACGAACAGCAGCGCGGCGCTGCGGCGGTTGCCCCACAGCAGTACGCCGCTGACCAGCATGGCGATGCCGGCGATGGCGTAGTACCAGGATCCACCCAGCGTGAGCAGCCAGACGCCCAGGCCGCCGATGACCGCGCCGAGCAGGATCAGCAGCAGGGAAAGGACGGTGGCCACCGGGTGTCGGCGACGCGGCGGGAGGGAGCGGTTGTCAGGGGGAACGGCAGAGGGGGCGGCAGGCATTTCAGGCTCCAGGGCGCGACCGGATGGTCGGTTGGACGGGGGGGCACTGCGGACGGCATCGTCCGCTGGTTCACCCACCGTTATCCGCCCCTGCCTGTGAAATGAATGCGTTTTTTGCGTGCGGCGACGCCCGTGCCGCGTTCTGGCCAGATCCCGCAAACAACGACGCCGGCACAAGGCCGGCGTCGTCAGGTACCACTCATCGCGGCAGGATCACTCCTGCGCGGCGTCCTCGCTGCTGGCAGCAGCCGGTGCGCCGTCGGTCGCGGCCGGGGCGGCGGCGGCCGCCTCGTCCTCGTCCTCGTCGATCGAGGCATCCATGCGCTCCACCGCCTGCAGCTTCTCGTCCTTGGACAGGCGGATCAGGGTGACGCCCTGGGTGTTGCGGCCGACGCGGCTGATCTCAGAGCCTCGGGTACGCACCAGGGTGCCGCCGTCGGAGATCAGCAGGACCTCGTCATCCGAGCCCATCAGCACCGCGGCGACCAGCTTGCCGTTGCGTTCGGTGGTCTGGATGCCGATCACGCCCTGGGTACCACGCCCCTTGCGCGGGTAGTCCGGCAGCGGCGTGCGCTTGCCGTAGCCGTTCTCGGTGGCGGTGAGGATGTACTGCACGCTGGCGTCATCGGCGCCGTCGATCACCGCATCGCCCGTGGCGGCGGCTTCCTCGACACCGTTGTCGTCCTCGTTCTCGTCCTCGCTGCCGCCGGCATTCTCGGCCACGATCAGGCTGACCACTTCCTCGCCGGCCGGCATCTTGATGCCGCGCACGCCGGTGGCGGTACGGCCCATCGAGCGGACCTTGTCCTCGCCGAAGCGCACGGTCTTGCCGTTGGAGGCAAACAGCAGGATGTCACGCTCACCGTCGGTCAGGCCAACGCCGACCAGGGCATCGCCCTCGTCCAGGTTGATCGCGATCTTGCCGCGGGCCAGACGGAAGGCGAATTCGCCCAGCGGGGTTTTCTTGACCGTACCGTTCTTCGTAGCGAAGAACACGAACTGGCCATCGGCGTATTCGCGCACCGGCAGCACGGCCTGCACGCGTTCGCCCGGTTCCAGCGGGATCCAGTTGATGATCGGACGGCCGCGGGCATTGGAACCGGCTTCGGGCAGCTGGTACACCGGCAGCCAGAACACCTTGCCCGAACTGGTGAAGGTCAGCAGCGTGTCGTGCGTGTTGACCAGCCACAGCTGTTCGATGAAATCCTCTTCCTTGGTCGACGCGGCACTGCGGCCACGGCCACCACGGCGCTGTGCGCGGTACACGCTCACCGGCTGGCGCTTCACGTAACCGGCGTGCGACACCGTGACCACCACGTCTTCCGGCGCGATCAGGTCGAGGATGTCCAGGTCTTCTTCGCTGTGGCGGATCTCGGTGCGACGCTCATCGCCGAACTCGGCCATGACGTTGACCAGTTCCTCGCGGATGACCTGGCGCAGGCGGTCGGGATCTTCCAGGATGTGGATCAGCCCGGCGATCACTTCCAGCAGCTGCCTGTACTCGTCGGTCAGGCGATCCTGCTCCAGCCCGGTCAGGCGGTGCAGGCGCATTTCCAGGATCTGGGTGGCCTGGATCTCGGTCAGCTGGTAGCCGCCCTCGATCAGGCCCACGCCCTTGGGCAGGTCGTCCGGACGCGAGGCTTCGGCACCGGCGGCGCCGAGCATCGAACCGACCAGACCCGGCTCCCACAGGCGGGCGAGCATGCGTTCGCGCGCTTCAGCCGGGTTCGGCGAGGTCTTGATCAGTTCGATCATCTCGTCGATGTTGGCCAGCGCGACGGTCAGGCCTTCCAGCACGTGGGCACGGGCGCGCGCCTTGCGCAGCTCGAACACGGTGCGCCGGGTGACCACTTCGCGACGGTGGCGGACGAAGGCCTCGAGCATCTGCTTGAGGTTCATCAACTGCGGGCGGCCGTCGACCAGCGCCACCATGTTGATGCCGAACACCGATTCCATCTGCGTCTGCTGGTACAGGTTGTTCAGCACAACCTCGGCAGATTCACCGCGCTTGATCTCGATGTAGATGCGCATGCCGTCCTTGTCGGACTCATCGCGCAGCTCGCTGATGCCGTCGATCTTCTTTTCCTTGACCAGCTCGGCGATCTTTTCGATCAGACGCGCCTTGTTCACCTGGTAAGGAATCTCAGTGACGATGATCGATTCGCGGCCGTTGTCGGCCACTTCGATATCGGCACGGGCACGGATGCGCACGCGGCCACGGCCGGTGCGGTAGCCGGCGACGATGCCGGCGGTGCCGTTGATGATGCCGGCGGTCGGGAAATCGGGGCCCGGGATGAACTCCATCAGGCCGTCGATATCGATGTCCGGATTGTCGATCAGCGCGATGCAGGCGTTGATCGATTCGGTCAGGTTGTGCGGCGGGATGTTGGTGGCCATGCCCACCGCGATACCGGCCGAACCATTGACCAGCAGGTTCGGGAACCGGGTCGGCATGACCGTCGGCTCCAGTTCCTTTTCGTCGTAGTTGGGCTGGAAATCGACGGTTTCCTTGTCGATGTCCGCCATCAGCTCATGCGCGAGGCGCGACATGCGCGCTTCGGTGTATCGCATCGCCGCGGCGGAGTCGCCGTCGACCGAACCGAAGTTACCCTGGCCATCGACCAGCATGTAACGCAGCGAGAACGGCTGTGCCAGACGCACCAGCGTGTCGTACACCGACTGATCGCCATGCGGGTGGTACTTACCGATGACGTCACCGACGATACGCGCCGACTTGAAGTAGGGCTTGTTGCTGTGCGCGTTCAACTCGTTCATCGCGAACAGCACGCGGCGATGCACCGGCTTGAGGCCGTCGCGCGCATCCGGGAGCGCGCGGCCCACGATCACGCTCATGGCGTAATCGAGGTAGCTCTTGCGCATCTCGTCTTCCAGGTTGACCTGGATGATTTCCTTGGCGGTTTCTGCCATTCGGGTTCCGTTGTCTGGTAGCGGTCCAGTCCGGCGCAGCCCTCTGCGGGAGGGGGTCGTGCCGGAACCTCGATTCAACCTGTGGATGCTACCACAACAGGCCGTTTTCCGCCTCCCTTTACGGGGATTTTACCGGCACAAATCAGGAACTTAGGGGTTGCCGGCCAGCGACCGGCACTACCGGGGCCGGGGTCAGAGCCCTTTCCTGCGGAAAGGGATCCGACCCCATGCCCGCGTCAGCCGCCGAAGGCGGCGCGCATGTTCTCGGCGGTCGGGTTCAGGATGACCCCGCGTTCGGTCACGATGGCGTCGATCAGCTCGCCGGGGGTGACGTCGAACACCGGGTTCCAGGCGGCGATGCCCTCGGCCACGGTGCGGGTACCGCCCACGCCATACAGCTCGCCCGGGTCGCGCTGCTCGATCTCGATCTGGCTGCCGTCCAAGGTGTCCATGTCCACCGTCGAGGACGGGGCCACGACCATGAACTTCACCCCGTGGTGCCGGGCGGCGATGGCCAGCTGGTAGGTGCCGATCTTGTTGGCGGTATCGCCGTTGGCGCAGATGCGGTCGGCACCGACGATCACCCACTGCACCGCACCGGTCTTCATCAGGTGCGAGGCGGCGGAATCGGCGATCAGGGTGGCGTCGATGCCGTCCTGCTGCAGCTCCCACACGGTCAGGCGTGCGCCCTGCAGCCACGGCCGGGTTTCACCGGCAAAGACGCGGGCGATGCGGTGCTGGGCCATACCGGCACGGATCACGCCCAGTGCGGTACCGAAGCCGGCAGTGGCCAGCGAGCCGGTGTTGCAATGGGTCAGCACGCCGCTGCCGGCGTCGATCAGGCCCGCACCCAGCGCGCCCATGTGGCGGTTGGCGGCCAGGTCTTCCTCGGCGATGGCCTGGGCTTCGGCTTCCAGCAGCGCCTTCCAGTCGGCATCGGCGGCGCTCAGGCAACGGCGCATGCGGGCCAGCGCCCAGGCCAGGTTCACCGCGGTCGGGCGCGAGGCGTTCAGCCGCTGCAGGGCCGGTTCGAGCTGCTGCAGGGCATGCGCGCCATCGGCGGCCTGGACCTCGCGTGCGGCCAGCACCACGCCCCAGGCGGCGGCGATGCCGATGGCCGGCGCACCGCGCACGGTCAGCGCGTGGATGGCGGCGGCGACGTCGTCGCTGTCACGGCAGACCACGTGTTCGACAACGAACGGCAGCTTGCGCTGGTCGAGCAGTTGCAGGGCATCGCCGGTCCACAGGATCGGGCGGATGTGATCGTAGCGGGCGTAGTCGAGGTCGGTGGCTGTGTTCATGGGCCCATTGTAGGGCCACGCCCCGCGTGGTTGGAGCCTGCCCGGGCTCAATTCACCGAGAAATCGGCGCGGCAGCCGCCGTCCACCCAGATGCCGTTGCGGCTCCAGCCCCAGGTCCTGCCTTCCTCGCAGGCTGTGCCGGAGAGCTGCTTGATGACCTTGGCCTCGGTGGAAATGGTGGCGCCGCAGAAGCGCCGCCGCTTGGACTTGGATTCGCAGGTCAGCTTGCGGGCCACGTCGACGAAGCGACCGGCATCGTCGGCCACTTCGAAATCGCCCTGGCAGCCCCGGCTGGTCCAGACTTCATTGCGCTTGTAGCCCCAGCCCTGCCCTTCGCGGCACGGCAGCACCGAAAGCTGGCGCAGCAGTCGCACCGGCGCGCCATCCAGCCGCACCGGGCAGCTCTGCGGGCGGCCATTGGATTCGCAGCGCACCACGCGGCGCACCAGGTGCTTGCTCTTGCCTTCGCCGGCAGCGCCGGAGCTGGCGGCACCTTCAGGGCCGCGCGCACGGAATTCGGCACGGCAGCCCAGGGTCACCCACACGCCACTGCGGTCGGTGCCCCACTCACTGCCACGGATGCAGGTGTTGCTCGACAGCTGGCGCACCAGGTCAACGCCGTTGCTGACGTCGATGTCGCAGTGCACCCAGCCCATGTCGCGCGATTCGCAGGTCACCACTTCGCCTTCGTAGCCCGCCGCCTGGGCAGACGCCGACGACGGCAGCAGGCCGCCCCATATCGCCATGGAGTACACCGGTGCCGCGACGACCGCAAACCACTTGACCAAAGCATTCCCCAACGGAGCGGATGAACCACGATGCCAGTGTCCTGCATCAGGCGTGATAAGACCATCATCGTGCTTGCTGAATCAAGCGCGAAACCCGTTGTTTTTATTCAGGCGCAGCGTGCGCGCGGTCGTTCAGGCGTGGGCGAAATCAAACGCAAGGACATCGGCGATGCGTGGCGTGCGGTTCATCGCCATCAGCAGGCGATCCACGCCGACCGCCACCCCTGCACAGGCCGGCATGGCAGGCAATGCGGACAGCAGTGCCTCATCCAGCGCAGGCTGCACCTGGCCGCGTTCGTGCCGGCGCTGCTGGTCGCGCTCGAAGCGCGCACGCTGTTCGCCGGCATCGTTCAGCTCGTGATAGCCGTTGGCAAGCTCGACCGCACCCAGGTACAACTCGAAGCGCTCGGCCAGCGGTGGCGTGCCCGCGCGGACGCGTGCCAGCGCGGCCTGGCTGGCCGGCCAGTCGTGGACCACGGTCATGACCGCGTCATCGAAGTGCGGTTGGATGCGATGGGTCATCAGCAGGTCCAGCCAGTCGTCGCGGGTCAGGCCAACCGGGTCGATGTGCACCTCACCCAGCGCCGCGCGCAACGCCGCTTCGTCCGCATCGAACGGATCGACGCCGGCGTGCTGCTGGAACAGTTCGCGGTAGCTGAGCACGCGCAGGGTTGCCGTGCGCCCGACCAGCGCCAGTGCTTCGCGCACCAGCTCGGCGGTTTCCTGCATCAGGCGATGGTGATCCCAACCGACGCGGTACCACTCCAGCATGGTGAACTCGGGATTGTGGCGACCACCGGCCTCGCCGTTGCGGAACACCCGGCCGAGCTCGTAGCAGTCGCCCACGCCGGCGGCGAGCAGGCGCTTGAGCGGAAATTCCGGCGAGGTGCGCAGCCAGCGGCGGCGGCCACCGGCATCGACGTGACCACTGAAATCGGTATGGAAACTGTCGATGTTCGGCTCGGTGTTGCCAGCCATCGACAGGATCGGCGTCTCCACTTCCAGCACGTCCCGCTCGGCAAAGAAGCGGCGCAGCAGCGCGTTGAGCGCGGCACGCTGCTGCAGCGCGCGCATCATGGCCTCGCTCACAGAATGCCCTCCGGGCGCGGATGGTCCAGCGGCAGGGTCAGCAGATCGCGGGTGTCATCGATGTAGCCGCTGGCCAGGTACAGGCGCCGCGCCAGCTCGTTGTGGTGATTCACCTCCAGGCGCATGCGGCTGACACTGCGCCCGCGCGCACGCTGTTCGCAGGTGGCCAGCGCCTGCTTGCCACGGCCGCGGCCGCGCGCGCGGTGCGCCAGATACAGCTCGTCCAGCAGCACGAAGTGACCGCCCTGCTCCAGGCTGAAGCCCATCGCGATCACCGCGTAGCCGCAGACCTCGCCCGCCTCATCCAGCCACAGCAGCACTTCGCCGTTGCGCGGGTCGGCCAGCAGCGCATCGACGCCGCGGCGTACGCGTGCGTCATCGAATTCGATCTTGTCCTCGGCGTAGAACTCGCGCATCAACGCGATCAGCACGTCCTCATCGGCGCGGGTGGCCAGGCGGAAATCCAGCGGGGCGGTCTGCATCGGGTGTCCTCTCGTGCATCAGGCCGGGCGCGCATGGCGCCCGGCGGGGTCATCATTCGTGTTCGGCCAGGTAGGCCAGCAGGCGGTCTTCATCCCACACCGGCACGCCCAGCGACTGCGCCTTGTCCAGCTTGGAGCCGGCCTCGGTGCCCGCCACCAGGAAACTGGTCTTCCTGGAGACGCTACCGGACACCTTGGCGCCCAGTGCCTCCAGGCGGTCCTTGGCGGCATCGCGGGTGAGCTGGGCCAACGTGCCGGTGAGCACCACCGTCTGCCCATCCAGCGGACCGGCCACGACCTCGGCCAGCGCCGGCGCCTTGGCCAGGATGTGCTGCATCTCGGTTTCTGCCGCCAGCAGCATCACGCCATGGCCATCCGTATCCAGCCACTGGGCGACGCCACGCGCGGTGTCATCGGGCAGGCCGGCATTGACGAACTGGCCATGCTCGGCATCGAGCACGGCCTGTGCGCTGGGCAGCACCGCCACCAGCTTTTCCGCACGCAGGCGGGTGATGCCGGGAATCTCGGCTTCCACCAGCAGCTGGGCCAGGTCCAGACCCTCGCGCAGCTTCGCGCTCGGCGGATGGGCATCGCGGATGCGCACCTGGCCGACCTGCAGCAGCGCGTCGATGGCGTCCTGGTTGCCTTGCTGCTCGAAGAAGTGGCCCAGCGAGCGCGCCACTTCGCCACCGATGTCCGGCACGCGCTTGAACAGCGGCCACGGCAGACGGCGGATCAGCGCCAGATCACCAAACCACAGCGCCAGCGCCTTGGCGGTGCTCTCGCCCACGTGTTCGATGCCGAGTGCGAACAGCAGCCGTTCCAGGCTGGCCTCACGGCTGGCATCGATGGCGGCGATCAGGTTGTCGGCCCACTTGGTCGCGATCTTCTTCGTGTTCCATTCGAACGCCGCCGGCTGCACCAGCGCCTGCGCGCGCCACGCCGGGTCCTGGCCGTCGAGCTTGAGCACGGCCTTCAGCACGTCGCCACTGCCTTCGGCCGGCAGATGCGGCTTCAGGTTGTTGGCCAGCGCCGAGGGATCCTCCGCATCGAGCACCAGTTTCAGGTGCAGCAGCTGGTCGCGGGTGAGCTGATACAGATCGGCGACGCGCTTGACGATGCCGGCGTCGACCAGGGTTTCGATGTACTTGTCACCCAGGCCATCGATATCCATCGCACGGCGCGATGCGAAGTGGGCGATGGCTTCTTTGCGCTGCGCCGGGCAGGACAGTTCGCCCGAGCAGCGCCACGCGGCGGCACCTTCCTCGCGCACGATCTCCGAGCCGCACACCGGGCAACGGGTCGGCATCTGCCACGGGGTGGTGCCCTGCGGACGACGGTCGAGGATGACGCTGACCACTTCGGGGATGACATCGCCGGCACGGCGCACGATCACGCTGTCGCCCACGCGCACGTCCAGGCGTGCGATCTGATCGGCATTGTGCAGGGTGGCGTTGGACACGATCACACCGGCGACCGCCACCGGCGCCAGACGCGCGACCGGCGTTGCGGCACCGGTGCGGCCGATCTGGATCTCGATCGCCTCCACCGTGGTGCTCTGTTCCTGCGCCGGGAACTTGTGCGCGATAGCCCAGCGCGGTGCGCGCGACACGAAGCCCATTGCCTGCTGGCCGGCGCGGTCATCCAGTTTGTAGACCACGCCATCGATATCGAACGGCAGGCCGTCGCGGCGCTCGCCGATGTCACGGTAATAGCCGAGCAGGCCGTCGGTGCCGTCGACCACCTTGCACAGTTCGCTCACCGGGAAGCCCCAGGCACCCAGCTGCACCAGCGTGCCCGAATGGGTATCGGGCAGCTCACCGCCCTGCACTTCGCCGGTGCCGTAGGCGAAGAAGCTGAGCCTGCGCTGTGCGCTGATCTTCGCATCCAGCTGGCGCAGCGAACCGGCCGCGGCATTGCGCGGGTTGGCCAGCACCTTGCCACCGTGCAGGCGCGCGCGATCGTTGTAGGCCTCGAAATCGGCGCGTGACATATAGACCTCGCCGCGCACTTCCAGCACGTCCGGCCAGTTCTGGCCGTGCAATCGCTTGGGTATGTCGCCGATCTCGCGCAGGTTGGCGGTCACGTCCTCGCCCGTGCTGCCATCGCCACGGGTGGCGCCCAGCACGAACTGGCCGTCCTCATAGCGCAGGCTGATCGCCAGGCCGTCCATCTTCGGTTCGGCGGAGAACTTCAGGCTGCGACGCCCCAGGCGCTCGTCGATGCGGCGCACGAAATCGGCCACTTCCTCATCGCTGAAGGCATTGGAAAGCGACAGCATCGGCACCGCGTGGCGCACTTCGGCGAAACGACCGGACGGACGCGCGCCCACCTGCTGGGTGGGGCTGTCGGCGCGGGCCAGCTCCGGGTGTTCCTGCTCCAGCGCTTCCAGCTCGCGCACCAGCCGGTCGTAGTCGACGTCGGGGATCTCCGGCGCGTCCAGCTCGTGGTAGGCGCGGTTGGCCTGGGCGATCTGCCGGCGAAGGTCTTCGGCGCGTTCGGCGGGGCGGGAGCTCATCGGGATCCGATACTTCTGGGATGGCCGTGAATTCTACCGCGCCCGGGTGCCAGGCCTCGTCATGCCCGCGCCGCTCGGGGCCGGATCCCCGAGGGGCTCTGACCCCGCCCGACTTGCTGCCCGCTCCCACCAGCGTTAGCGTGCGGCGGTTGCCCTTCGGAATCCTGCCCGTGACCCTGCCCGCTTCCCGCCGCCACTTCCTGCAACTGGCCGGTGTCGGCCTCGTCGCCGCTGGCAGCGGCCTGCCCCGCCTCGGCCAGGCGCAGCCCGCCGCGGCTCCCGCCACCGGCCCGGTTCTGCTCAACTTCAACGAGTGCCCCTACGGTCCCTCGCCCGCCGCCCAGCAGGCTGCACGCGACAGCATTGCCGGCAGTGGCCGCTACCGGTTCGCCTTGGCTGGACAGGTTCGCGATGCCTTCGTCGCCCACGCCGGCATCCCGGCCGAGCATGTGCACCTGTACCCCGGCTCCAGCGAGCCCCTGAACCGTGCGGCCACGTTGTGGACCGGCCCACAGGCGGCACTCGTGGTGGCCGACCCGACCTTCGAAACCCTCGGTGACATGGCTGCTGCGCGCGGCGCCCAGGTGCAGAAAGTGCCGCTGCGCCATGACGGTGCGCACGATCTTCGCGCGATGGCGGCAGCCGCGCATTCGCAACCAACCGGGCTGATCTACGTCTGCAATCCCAACAACCCGACCGGCTCGATCAGCCCGCCGGCCGAGCTGGCGTGGCTGCTGGCCAACAAGCCGTCCGCCACCCGCGTGCTGGTGGACGAGGCCTATCTGCAGTACAGCGATCAGCCCAGCCTGATCGCACAGGTTGCCCCGCGCGATGACCTGATCGTGCTGCGGACGTTCTCCAAGCTGTACGGCATGGCTGGCCTGCGGCTGGGCGTGGCGGCAGCCCACCCCGACCGCCTGCGCGAACTGGCCAGCCTGGGCGAGAACCCGCTGCCGGTGCCGGCGCTGGCCGCCGCACTGGCCAGCCTGCAGGACCCGCAGCTGATCGCGCAGCGCCGGCTGCAGAATGCCAAGGTGCGCCAGGCCACCATCGCCTGGCTGGGCAAGCGCGGCTTCAGCTGCGCACCTTCGGAGGCGAACTGCTTCGTGGTGGATGTGCAGCGCGATGGCAACGCTTTCGCCAAGGCGATGGCCGACAACGGCGTGGTGATCGGCCGCAGCTGGCCGATCTGGCCGCAGCGCGTGCGGGTGACCGTCGGTACCGAAGAAGAAATGGCGGCGTTCCGCCAGGCGTTCGCGAAGGTCGCCGGCGTACCGGCGTAAGCCCATCCGGGTGGGTGCCGACCGTTGGTCGGCACACCGGAAAAACGCTTTTACCAGCGCGGGGTCTTGGTCAGCGGCGGCGCTTGGTGCTGGCGGTCGTACGCACGCAGCTCATCGCGGATGTGCGCGATGCGCTGGCGGCCCAGCGCGTTGCGACTGTCATCCAGCACCACGCCATCAAGCAGCTCGGCCATGCGCTGCACGGTCGGCAGCATCTTTTCCCAGGCATCGAGCGCGGTCAGCGGCGCCGGCAGGGTCAGGAAGAAGGCGATGGCCGGGGTTTCCATGGCGCGGATGTTGGCCATGTCGAAGCTGCCCGGCTTCATGATGCTGGCCATCGAGAAGATCGGGCCGCGCTCCGGATGGCCTTCCACCAGGCGGTGGAACACGTTCATGTGGCCGAACACCAGGCCGGTCTTCTCGGCCGCCACCACGATGTCCTCGCCACGCAGCTGCTCACCGGCACGGGCGGCCACGAACAACGACACGATCTTGTCGAAGTCCTGCGTCGCGCGCTTGCCCAGATCGCTGCTGCCCGGATCGGTATCTGCCAGGCCGAGTTCGGCCTGCTGGCCTTCGTCGCCCAGGCCCGGCTCGCCGCGGCCCTCGGCCAGGGCCACGCCGTCTTCGCCCAGCACCGGCTCGCGACGCTCGCCGCTGGCCGGTTCGGCGCTTTCCACGCGGCGCCCCTGCGGCTTCTTCTTCGGGCGGCCAAACAGGAAGATCGCAGCCACCAGCAGCAGGCCGGCGGCCAGGATGCCGATGCGCAACAGTGCCGTGTCGGTCATTCAGTAGGTTCTCCGGCAAATCCATTCAGGTAGTAAGAATCGCATGTCACGCAGCGCCAGCCAATCGCGCTGCTTCTTCAAGATCCACGCTGACCAGGCGGCTGACGCCGGGCTCGCGCATGGTGACGCCCGAGAGCTGGTGGGCCGCCTCCATCGTAGCCTTGTTGTGGCTGACGAACAGGAACTGCACCTTCTCGCTCATCTCCTTGACCATGTTGGCCAGACGGCCGACATTGGCTTCATCCAGCGGTGCGTCCACCTCGTCCAGCAGGCAGAACGGCGCAGGGTTGAGCTGGAAGATGGCGAACACCAGCGCCACCGCGGTCATCGCCTTTTCGCCACCGGACAACAGCGAGATACTGGAAACGCGCTTCCCCGGGGGCCGGGCCATGATAGTCACGCCGGTGTCGAGCAGGTCTTCACCCGTCAGTTCCAGGTAGGCATGGCCGCCACCGAACAGGCGCGGGTACAGCGCCTGCACGCCGGCATTGACGCGGTCGAACGTGTCCTTGAAGCGGCCGCGGGTCTCGCGGTCGATCTTGCGGATCGCGTCTTCGAGGGTTTCCAGCGCGGTGGTCAGGTCGGTGTGCTGCGCATCCAGATAGTCCGAACGCTGCGAGGCCTCGCCGTACTCGTGGATGGCCGCCAGGTTGACCGGCTCCAGCCGGCGCATGCGCCCGTCGATCTGGTGCACGGCCTGTTCCCAGTCGCCCAGGCGCGCATCATCGGGCAGCGCGTTGAGCACGTCCTGCAGCACGAAACCAGCCTTTTCCACCGCGCCCTGCAGGGTCTCGGCGCTGAGCACCAAGGCCTGCTGGTCGAGCTTGCGCTGGGAAATACGCTCGCGCTGGGCAAGCGCCTGTTCGTCGCGCTGGTGGCGGGTCTGTTCGTAGTTGCGCAGCTCGGCGTCGATGCCATCAAGCAGCGTGCGCGCTTCGGTCAGCACGCGGTCGGCACGCACGCGCTCTTCCAATGCGTTCTGGTGCTCGGCCTGCAGCGACTCGACCGGCGAATCGCCCTCGTCCAGCTGCGAATGCAGCTCGCCCAGGCGCGAGTCCAGCTGGCTGCGCTGGGTGCTCATGCGCTCCAGCGCCTGGCTCAGCGATGCCACCTGGGCGCGCTGCGATTCCAGTGTCAGGGCCAATGCGTGCGAACGCTCGCGCGCCGCGCGTGCCGCTTCACGGGCCAGATCTCGCGCCTCGGTCAACTGGCGGCGCTCGCCTTCCAGTCCCTGCCGCGTCGACTCCAGGTCGCCCATGCTGCTGACCGCGTTCTCCAGCCGCGAGCGCGCCTCACGCGCCTGTTCGCGGTTGACGTCCAGGGTTTCCAGCAACTGCGACAGCTCGCCTTCGATGCGATCGATACGCGTGCGCGCCGCCTCCACCTTGCCCTGCTGTCCCTGCAGCTGGCCTGCCAGCTCGGACACCGCGCGGTGGGCCTGGTACAGCGAGCGCTGCGCGTCTTCGCGCTGCTGCTCCGCCGCCAGCAGCTGCTCACGGAAACCGGCCAGCTGTTCTTCCAGCGCGGCCTCGCGGTCCTGCAGCTGTTCGATCTGCTCGCGCAGTTCGTTGATCTCGCGCTCGCGCAGCAGTGCGCCCTGCTGGGCGGCACCGGAGCGCGACACGCGCAGCCAGCCCTGGCCCAGGCGCTCACCGCCCTGGGTGATGATCGAATCACCGTCGGGCAGGCTGCCCTGCAGCGTCTTCGCTTCGGCCAGGTCGCCGGCACCGTGCAGGTGCGCCAGCAGGCGGCGGATCGCCACCGGACCGCGCACACGTGCGGCCAGCGAGGTCGGCGCCACGTTCAGTTCAGCGGCATCGTCGGCCACCAGCGCGATGCGGCCATCGCCCAGCTCGCCCAATGCATCGACCAGACCTGCCGGATCATCCACCAGCACGCCTTCGATCAACTGACCGAGCGCGCTTTCCACCGCATTTTCCCAGCCCGCGTCGACGTCCAGGCGTTCGCCCACGCGTGCCGCCGAATCCAGGCCATGGGCTTTCAGCCACGCCACGGCAGCGCCCTGTTCCTGGCCGAGTGCGGCCTGCTGGAGGGTTTCCAGCGATGCCAGTCGGCCGCGCAGGCCATTGACCTGCTTGCGCAGCTCGGCCAGCTCGTTCTGACCCGAGCGCTGCTGCTCCTGCACGGCGGTCACGCCCTGCTTGCGGCGCTCGACGTCGTCGCCGAGTTCGTCCAGCGCGGCCTTCTGCGTTTCGTGCTGCAGGAACAGTTGTTCGAAAGCCTCCTCCAGCGCATCCACGTCGAGCCCGGCGCGCTCGGCGGCCAGCGCTTCGCGACGACGGTCGGCATCGAGGATCTGCTTGTCCAGGTAGTCCACGCGGGTGCGCTCGACATCGCCGGCGCGCGAGGCTTCCGAGCTCTGCGAGGTGTGCTGTTCCCAGCGCTGCTGCCAGCTGGCCAGCCGATCTTCGGCCTCGCGCAGGCTTTCCTGCTTGATCTCGTTTTCTTCCTGCAGCGCTTCCAGCTGCGGGGTGGCATCGTCAACGGCTTCGCGCAACACCCTCAGCTTGGCTTCGTCGCCGCTGATATGCTGGCCGAGCTCGGACAGTGCCTGCCGCGTCTCGTCGCGCGCCTTGTGCAGGCGCTGCGACAGTTCACGCTGGTGCTGGATCTGCTGCTCCACCCGGGCCAGCGTGCTGCCCACCTGGTAGACGGCAGCCTGCGCGGTATTGAGCGCGTCAGCGGCCTCTTCGCGGCGCACGCGCGAGGTCTCGATGCGCGCCTCGGCGTCACGCTGGTCGGCGATCAGCTGCTGAAGCTTGGTTTCTTCCTGCGACAGGCCTTCGCGCAGCTTGGACAGGCGCCCGTCGAGGCCACGGAACTCCAAAGCCTTCCACTCGGCATCCTTGACCCGGCGCTCTTCCTGCAGCGCCTGGTACTGCTCGGCCTGCTTCGCCTGACGCTTGAGGTGCTCAAGCTGCTTGCTGATCTCGTCGCGCAGGTCGCCCAGCCGGTCGAGGTTCTCGCGGGTGTGGCGGATGCGGGTTTCGGTTTCCTTGCGGCGTTCCTTGTACTTGGAAATGCCGGCGGCCTCTTCCAGGTACACGCGCAGGTCTTCCGGGCGCGCCTCGATGATCTGGCTGATCATGCCCTGCTCGATGATCGAGTAGCTGCGCGGACCCAGGCCGGTGCCCAGGAACAGATCGGTGATATCGCGGCGGCGGCACTTGGTTCCGTTGAGATAATAGTTGCTGCTGCCGTCGCGGCTGACGGTACGCTTGACCGAAATTTCGTTGAACGAGGCGTACTCGCCGGAAATCGTGTGGTCCGAATTATCGAAGATCAGCTCGACGGTGGCCTGCGAAACCGGCTTGCGGGCGTTGGAGCCGGAGAAGATCACGTCGGTCAGCGAATCACCGCGCAGGCGGCTGGCCGAGCTTTCGCCCATGACCCAGCGCACGGCGTCGATGATGTTCGACTTGCCGCAGCCATTGGGCCCCACCACGCCGGTCATGTTGGTCGGCAGGTGCAGGGTGGTCGGATCGACGAACGACTTGAAGCCGGACAGCTTGATCGTGGAAAGACGCATAGAGGTTCCGGACTGGGGCCGGCGAGCGGCCTGCTTACCCTCCAAGTCATTGATCCTGCTGGGATCGCTGGCCGTGGAACGGGCGTGACGCCCTGAGTATACCGATGTGGGCCGGTTCTACGAGGCATGTTCTACGGGGGCGTGGAACATTCCCCGGGCCCGGCCGTGCGCACAGGGGCCCGCAAAAACAAAACGGGCACCCTTGCGGGCGCCCGTTCTGGTGACACCAGGCCTTTCGGCTTGGGATCAGGCCTTTTCGGCTTCAACCACAACCTTGACAGTGGTTTCGACGTCGGCGTGCAGGTGCACCAGGACGTCGTACTCACCAATGTTGCGGAAGGCGCCTTCGCCCAGGATGACTTCGCTCTTGTTCAGCTCGAAGCCGGCAGCGGTGAAGGCATCAGCGATTTCGCGGGCGCCGACCGAGCCGTACAGCTTGCCTTCGGTCGAAGCGTTGGCGGCGATGGTCACGCTCGCGCCTTCCAGCTTGGCCTTGCGGGCGTCAGCGTCGGCGTGGATGGCCTGGGCCTTGGCTTCGTATTCGGCGCGCTTGGCTTCGAACTCGGCCTTGTTGCTCTCGGTGGCCGGAACGGCCTTGCCCTGCGGCACGAGGAAGTTACGGCCATAGCCCGGCTTCACGTCGACCAGGTCGCCCAGGTTGCCGAGGTTGGTGACTTTCTGCAGAAGGATCAGCTGCATGGTATTGCTCCAGATAAGTTATTCGTTAGCGAGGCGATGCCCCGCAACAAAGGCTGTCCGAATAGCTGGCACAGCGGGGGCGGCACCGGGCCGCCCCGCCGGGCATCAGACGTCGTGGTTGTCGGTGTACGGGATCAGGGCCAGGAAGCGAGCGCGCTTGACGGCGGTCGCCAGCTGACGCTGGTACTTCGACTTGGTACCGGTGACGCGGCTCGGCACGATCTTGCCGTTCTCGGTCAGGTACTGGCGCAGGGTGTTGAGATCCTTGTAATCGATCTCCTTGACACCTTCAGCGGTGAACTTGCAGAACTTGCGGCGACGGAAGAACTTGGACATGTCAGTGCTCCTTAGGCGGCCGAAGCGGCGTCGTCGCCGGCATCGTTGTCAGCGGCGGGGGTGGTTTCGCCTTCTTCGTCATCACGACGACGACGCTCACCACGCTCGGGCTTGTCACCCTTCTCGTCCTTGCTCTTCATGATCAGCGACTGCTCGGTGTCAGCCTCGTCACGCTTGATGACCAGGTTGCGCAGCACGGCGTCGTTGAAGCGGAAGCTTTCGGTCAGTTCGTTCAGAACGGCCTGGTCGGCTTCGATGTTCAGCAGCACGTAATGCGCCTTCACCAGGTTCTGGATCGGGTACGCCAGCTGGCGGCGGCCCCAGTCTTCCAGACGGTGGATGGTGCCGTTGCCGTTCTCGACCAGCGACTTGTAGCGCTCGATCATGGCCGGGACCTGCTCGCTCTGGTCCGGGTGGACCATGAACACGATTTCGTAATGACGACTCATGTTTTTTTCTACCTTTCGGATGTGGCCTTGCGGCCGGACAGCCCCCCGCCGTGGATACCGCGGTGGGGCAAGGGTTCCCGCCAGGAAGGCAGGAAGCCGCGCATTATGGCGCAGATGGGGGTGCCGGGCAACCGGGGCGGCGAAACTGAACCGGTAGCGCCGGGCCATGCCCGGCGGACGCGTGGACCAGACTCAGGCCTTGTCGGCGTCTGTGGTGAAGCTCTCGCCGCAGCCGCACTCGGCGGTGGCGTTCGGGTTGCTGAACGTGAAGGTCTCGCTCAGGCCGTGCTTGCCGAAGTCGATGACGGTGCCGTCAACCAGGGCCAGGCTCTTGGCGTCGACGTAGATCTTCACGCCCTCCTGGTCGAACACGGTGTCACCCTCGCGCTCCTCACGGGCCAGGTCGGTCACGTGGCCCCAGCCGGAGCAGCCGGTCTTGGTCACGCCGAAGCGCAGGCCCAGGGCGCCGGGGGTCTGGGCAACAAAGCGCTGCACGCGCTCGAAGGCGATGGGGGTCAGGCTGACGGCCATGAGGCTCACTCCAGGGGTACGGGGACATTATAAGGAGCCAGGGTCGCGAAAAATGCCTCGCAAGCAGAACGCTGCAACCGGTAAACTCCCGTGTTCACAGATCGAGTCGATCAGCAGAGGATTCAAGTCATGACGGTGGTCAGCGTTGAACATGCGCTTGCCGGGAAGATCCCGGAAGGTGGCGAAGTCACGGTACGCGGATGGGTGCGCACGGTGCGCGGTTCAGCGAATCTGGCCTTCGTCAATGTGAGCGACGGTTCCTGCTTCGCGCCGATCCAGGTCGTGGCCAACGACACCCTGGCCAATTTCGACGAGATCAAGCGCCTGACCAGCGGCTGCTCGGTCATCGCCACCGGCACCCTGGTGAAGTCGCAGGGCAAGGGCCAGTCGTTCGAGATCCAGGCCAGCGCGCTGGAAGTGGTCGGCTGGGTCGAAGACCCGCTCACCTACCCGATCCAGCCCAAGCCGATGTCGCCGGAGTTCCTGCGTGAAGTGGCGCACCTGCGCCCGCGCACCAACCTGTTCGGCGCGGTCACCCGCATCCGCAACTGCCTGGCCCAGGCCGTGCACCGTTTCTTCCACGAGAACGGCTTCAACTGGATCAGCACCCCGATCATCACCACCTCCGATGCCGAAGGCGCCGGCCAGATGTTCCGCGTGTCCACCCTGGACATGGTGAACCTGCCGCGCGACGAGAAGGGCGCGATCGATTTCAGCCGCGACTTCTTCGGGAAGGAAACCTTCCTGACCGTGTCCGGCCAGCTGAACGTCGAGGCCTACTGCCTGGCGCTGAGCAAGGTCTACACCTTCGGCCCGACCTTCCGCGCCGAGAACAGCCACACCACCCGCCACCTGGCGGAGTTCTGGATGATCGAGCCGGAAATCGCCTTCGCCGACCTGGCCGAAGACGCGCGTCTGGCCGAAGAGTTCCTGAAGTACCTGTTCCGTGCCGTGCTGAACGAGCGCGGTGACGACCTGGCCTTCATCGCCGAGCGCGTGGACAAGAACGCGGTCACCAAGCTGGAAGACTTCATCAACGCACCGTTCGAGCGCATCGACTACACCGATGCGGTCAGCCTGCTGCAGAAGTCGGGCAGGAAGTTCGACTTCCCGGTCGAATGGGGCCTGGACCTGCAGACCGAGCACGAGCGCTGGCTGACCGAGGAACACGTCGGTCGCCCGGTGGTGGTCACCAACTACCCCGAGCACATCAAGGCCTTCTACATGCGCCTGAACGACGACGGCAGGACCGTCGCCGCGATGGACGTGCTGGCCCCGGGCATCGGCGAGATCATCGGCGGCAGCCAGCGCGAAGAGCGGCTGGACGTGCTGGACGCGCGCATGGCCCAGTTCGGCCTGGATCGCGAACACTACAGCTGGTACCGCGATTTCCGCCGCTACGGTTCGGTGCCGCACGCCGGCTTCGGCCTGGGCTTCGAGCGCCTGGTGGTCTACGTCTGCGGCCTGTCCAACATCCGCGATGCGATCCCCTACCCGCGTGCCCCGGGCAGCGCGGACTTCTAAGCTCATCCCTACGACCACGGAGGTACTGCTTCCATGACCCTGTTCTTCGCCCTCTGTTTCGTCGGCGTCGCAGTGGCCGGGTTCAGTGCCTTCGTGATCTTCTGGCCATTGACCCTGGTGCACGTGCGCGACCGCCATCCGGCGCTCGCCGCGCGCTTCGGCACTGGCGCCTTCCTCAAGCCCGATGCCCTGGCCTGGCTGCTGCGCCGCGATTACCGCCAGCAGCCGGACCGTTCGCTGTCCGGGCTTGCGACGCCGGCCTGGGTATCGCTGCTGACCCTGCTGGCCGGACTGGGCATGGCCGCCCTGCTCTGGCTGGTCTCGCTCTGGTAACGCACACATGAACGACAACAACGACGCACGTGACAGCTGGTGGCTGGCCAGCCTCGGCAACACCCTGATCTGGGCCCGCCTGCGCGTGCGCCCGGCCGGCACCGCCGAAGTGCTCGACAGCGACGGCAACACGCTGAGCTATGACAGCGAAGACACCGCCCGTTCGCAGCTGTTCGACGCCGAGTTCGTCGAGTACGACGGCCTGGACGAGGAAGATGCGCTGGTGCGTGGCTTCAGCCTGCACGAAGTGCAGCCGCCGCAGGCCGGCAGCGATGAAGGCCTGCGCGGGCGCATGATCCAGTCGCTGGGCGCGCGCGCCTGAGGCGCAAACCATGTTCACCCCGCGCGACTTCGCCGAGACCGACCTGCTGTGGCTCGATCGCCTGCTGGCGCGTGATCCGTTCGTCACCGTGCTGACCACCGCCGCCGACGGACTGCCCGAACTGACCCGGATGCCGGTGCTGTACCGGCGCGACGGAAACCAGGTGGAACTGCGCGGCCACTGGGCCCGCGCCAACCCGCAGTCGCGCCACGACGGCGCGGCCAAGGTGCTGGTCGACGGCCCGCACGGCTATGTGTCGGCCAGCTGGTACCCGGACAAGGAAGCCGCCTCGCGCGTGCCGACCTGGAACTACGCCGCCGCCGAACTGCGCGGCCAGCTGCAGCGCTTCGACGACACCGACGAACTGGCCCAGCTGGTCTCCGACATCGGCGACCGCTTCGAAGCCAGCGTCGGCCAGGACTGGCAGTTCGAGCCGCAGCGTGACGACCACCGTCGCCAGCTGCGCGGCATCATCGGCTTCCGCTTCCAGGTCGAACAGGTGCAGCTGAAACTGAAACTGAGCCAGAACCACCCCGAGGCCAACCAGCAGGCGGTGATCGCCGAACTGGAAAAGCTCGACACCCCGCATTTCACCGAGCTGGCGCAGTGGATGCGCTGGCATCGCGCGCAGACCGCCGCCAGCGACTGAGCGCATTGTTTCCCGCGACGGCGCGGCCGGATGGCCACGCTCCTCGCCCACCCGACGCCAGGGACCCGACCATGAAAGACATCCACAAGCTGCTGCAGAACAACCGCGACTGGGCCGACCGCATCGAAAAGGAAGACCCTGAGTTTTTCCACCAGCTGGCCAAGCAGCAGCATCCGGAATACCTGTGGATCGGCTGCTCCGATTCGCGCGTGCCGGCCAACCAGATCATCGGCATGGCGCCGGGCGAAGTGTTCGTGCACCGCAACGTGGCAAACGTCGTGGCCCACACCGACCTGAACTGCCTGAGCGTGGTGCAGTACGCGGTGGACCAGCTGAAGGTGAAGCACATCCTGATCGTCGGCCACTACGGCTGCGGCGGCGTGCACGCCTGCCTGCACAACACCCGCGTCGGCCTGGCCGACAACTGGCTGCGCCACGTGGGCGATGTAATGCAGAAGCACACCGCGATCATCGATGCCATCGAGACCGACGAGCTCAAGCACGCACGCCTGTGCGAACTGAACGTGATCGAGCAGGTCGCCAACCTGTGCCGCTCGACCATCGTGCAGGACGCCTGGGCCCGCGGCCAGAAACTGATGGTGCATGGCTGGGTGTACAGCCTGAAGGACGGCCGCGTGCGCGAGATGGGCATCGACGTGGGTTCGCAGGAAGACCTGCAGCCGGCCTACGAAAAGGCCCTGTCCTACGTGCCGCGCCAGGGCAAGCGCGACTGACTTCCCAGGGAAACCGACCATGCTCGCCTCGCCGATCAACCTGCACGCCTGGATCGAAGAACACCGCCACCTGCTGAAGCCGCCGGTGGGCAACAAGATGATCGACAACGGCGACTTCATCGTGATGGTGGTGGGCGGGCCGAACTCGCGCACCGACTACCACTACGACGAAGGCCCGGAGTGGTTCTACCAGCTCGAAGGCGAGATGGTGCTGAAGGTGCAGGAAGACGGCGCGGTGCGTGACATCCCGATCCGCGCCGGCGAGATCTTCCTGCTGCCGGGCAAGGTGCCGCATTCGCCGCGGCGCCCGCCCGGCGGCATCGGCCTGGTGGTCGAGCGCAAGCGCCTGCCGCACGAGAAGGACGGCGTGATCTGGCATTGCGAGCGCTGCAACCACAAGCTGCACGAAGAGTATTTCCCGCTGCAGAACATCGAGACCGACCTGCCCAAGGTGTTCGCGCGTTACCAGGCCAGCCTGGAACTGCGCACCTGCAGTGAGTGCGGGCACGTGGACCCGTTGCCGGTGCCTGCGGCGGACTGAACCGTCGCCGGGCGTGGCCCGGCGCTACCGGTGCGCGTGATTCCCAGGTAGCGCCGGACCATGCCCGGCGAGCGCGCCGCGCGGCATCACGCGGGCCCCAGGCGCTACACTGGCATCCCCGTTGCAGCCTGTTGCCCGACCATGTCCGACCTGCTCAGCCGCACCCACGCCATCGCCCTGGACGCCGCCGATCCGCTGCGCCCGCTGCGTAACGAATTCCTGGTTCCGCGCCATGGCGGCGGTGAACAGACCTACTTCGTCGGCAACTCGCTGGGCCTGCAGCCGCGTGGCGCGCAGGCCGCCGTGCAGGAAGTGATGAAGCAGTGGGGCGAGCTGGCCGTGGAAGGCCACTTCACCGGCCCCACCCAGTGGCTGTCCTACCACCGCCTGGTCAGCGCACAGCTGGCCCGCGTGGTCGGCGCGCTGCCCAGCGAAGTGGTGGCGATGAACACGCTGAGCGTGAACCTGCACCTGATGATGGTCAGCTTCTACCGCCCCAGCGCCGAGCGCCCGGTCATCCTGATGGAAGCCGGCGCGTTCCCGACCGACCGCCATGCGGTCGAAGCGCAGATCCGCTTCCACGGTTTCGACCCGGCGGACTGCCTGGTGGAAGTGCAGCCGGACGAAGCCAACGGCACGATCTCGATGGCCGCCATCGAGCGTGCCATCGGCGAGCACGGCGCGCGCCTGGCGCTGGTGCTCTGGCCGGGCGTGCAGTACCGCACCGGCCAGGCCTTCGACCTCGATGCGATCACCCGCCTCGCGCGCCTGCACGGCGCCCGCATCGGTTTCGACCTGGCCCACTCGGTCGGCAACCTGCCGCTGCACCTGCACGATGTCGCGCCGGATTTCGCGGTGTGGTGCCACTACAAGTACCTCAACAGTGGCCCGGGCGCCGTGGCCGGTGCCTTCGTGCACGAACGTCACCACCGCGACACCACCCTGCCGCGTTTTGCCGGCTGGTGGGGCCACGATGAAGCGACGCGCTTCCAGATGGCGCCGCAGTTTAACCCGGCCATCGGTGCCGAAGGCTGGCAGCTGAGCAATCCGCCGATCCTTGGCCTGGCCCCGTTGCGCGCATCGCTGGACCTGTTCGAGCGTGCCGGCATGGAAGCGCTGCGCCGCAAGTCGCTGGCCCTGACCGGTCTGCTCGATGCACTGGTGCGCGCGCGCCTGCCGCAGGTGCTGGACATCGTCACCCCGTCCGAACCGGAACGTCGCGGCTGCCAGCTCTCCTTGCGCGTGCTCGCCGGCCGCGAACGTGGCCGTGCCCTGTTCGAACACCTGCGCGCCATCGGCGTGCTCGGTGACTGGCGCGAACCGGACGTGATCCGCATCTCGCCCACCCCGCTCTACAACCGCTACCTGGACGTGCACCATTTCGTCGAGGAAGTGGAAGCCTGGGCCGGCCTCTAAGCCGCCCCCTCCCCTGCTTCTGGACAGTCCGTTGATCGCACACGCATCCCGCTCCTTGAGCATCATCGGTGCCGGCCTGGCCGGCTCCCTGCTGGCCATCCTGCTGTCACGGCAGGGTTGGCGCATCACCCTGTACGAGCGCCGCGGCGATCCGCGCGTGGCCGACTACGAAAGCGGCCGCTCCATCAACCTGGCGCTGGCCGAACGCGGCCGCAACGCGCTGCGCCAGGCCGGCGTGGAAGGCGAGGTGATGGCCCGCGCGGTGATGATGCGCGGACGCATGGTGCATCCGCGCGAGGGCGAACCGCAGCTCCAGCGCTACGGGCGCGACGACAGCGAAGTGATCTGGTCGATCCACCGCAGCGACCTGAATACCACGCTGCTGGAACTGGCCGAGCAGGCCGGCGCCACCGTGCACTTCCACCGCCGCCTGCACACCGTCGATTTCGATGCCGGCTACGCCCGCTTCATCGATGACCGCGACGACAGCCCGCACGACATCCATTTCGACACGTTGATCGGCGCCGACGGCGCCGGTTCGGCGCTGCGCGGTGCAATGAACCGGCGTGCGCCACTGGGGGAGGACATCGCCTTCCTCGATCATTCCTACAAGGAACTGGAAATCCCGCCAGCGGCCGACGGCAGCTTCCGCATCGAGCGCAATGCGCTGCACATCTGGCCACGCGGCCACTACATGTGCATCGCCCTGCCCAACCACGAAGGCACCTTCACCGTCACGTTGTTCCTGCCGAACAAGGGCGACCCCAGCTTTGCCACGGTCAACACTGGTGCGCAGGCCGAGGCACTGTTCGCCCGCGAGTTTGCCGATACGCTGCCGCTGATCCCGAAACTGCGCGCGGACTGGGAACAGCATCCGCCCGGCCTGCTCGGCACGCTCACCCTGGATCGCTGGCACCAGGCCGGCCGCGCCGTGCTGATCGGCGATGCCGCGCACGCGATGGTGCCCTTCCACGGCCAGGGCATGAACTGCGCCTTCGAGGACTGCGTGGCACTGGCCCGCCACCTGCAGGAGGCCGACGACCTGGAAGGCGCCTTCGCTGCCTTCGAGGCCGAGCGCAAGCCGAACGCGCGCGCGATCCAGCAGATGGCGCTGGAGAACTACCTGGAAATGCGCGATCGCGTGGCCGACCCCGCCTTCCTGCTGCAGCGCGAGCTGGAACAGGAGCTGCAGCGGCGCTGGCCGACGCGCTTCGTGCCGCACTACACCATGGTCACCTTCCTGCACACGCCGTATGCCGAAGCGCTGCGCCGCACGGAGATCCAGCGCGACCTGCTGGTGGCGGCCACGGCCGGCCATGATTCACTGGACAACATCGACTGGGCCACGCTGGGAGCGCAGATCCACGCGCAGCTACCGGTCCTGGAGGGCGCACACTGATGGCCGACAGCTTCCTGTTCTACGATCTCGAAACCTTCGGCCAGGACCCGCGCCGCACCCGCATCGCCCAGTTCGCGACGATGCGCACCGATGCCGATCTCAACGTGATCGACACGCCGGTCAGCTTCTTCGTGCGCCCGGCCGATGATCTGGTGCCTTCGCCGATGGCGACCCTGGTGACCGGCATCACCCCGCAGCAGGCCATGGCCGAAGGCATCAGCGAAGCCGAAGCCTTCGACCGCATCAACGAACAGCTGTCGCGCCCCGGCACCTGCGCGCTGGGCTACAACACCCTGCGCTTCGACGACGAGTTCATCCGCTACGGGCTGTTCCGCAACTTCCACGATCCCTACGAGCGCGAGTGGCGCAACGGCAACTCGCGCTGGGACCTGCTGGACATGCTGCGGATGATGCGCGCCTTGCGCCCCGAAGGCATCCAGTGGCCGCTACGCGAGGATGGCGCCACCTCGTTCAAGCTGGAACACCTGGCCGAAGCCAACGGCGTGCGCGAAGGCGATGCCCACGAAGCGCTGTCGGACGTGCGCGCCACCATCGGCATGGCGCGGCTGTTCAAGCAGTCGCAGCCGCGGTTGTGGGAGTACGCGCTGAAGCTGCGCGACAAGCGCTTCGTCGGCAGCCTGCTGGACGTGGCGGCGATGAAGCCGGTGCTGCACATTTCCATGCGCTACCCGGCCAGCCGCCTGTGCGCGGCGCCGGTGCTGCCGCTGGCCATGCACCCGACCATCAACAATCGGGTGATCGTGTTCGACCTGGAAGGCGAAATCGACGACCTGCTGGAGCTGCCGGCCGAGGTGATCGCGCAGCGCCTGTACATGCGCGCCAGCGAACTGCCCGAGGGTGTGGCACGCGTGCCGCTGAAGGAAGTGCATCTGAACAAGGTGCCGGCACTGGTGGCCTGGAATCACCTGCGCGCCGACGACCACGCCCGCCTGGGCCTGGATGTGGCGGCGATCGAGGCCAAGGCCGAACGCCTGCGCGAGGTTGCCGCGCAGCTGGCCGAGAAGGCCCGGCAGGTGTTCAACCAGCCGCGGCCGGCCACCGTTTCCGACGTAGATGCATCGCTGTATGACGGTTTCCTCGGTGCCGGCGACAAGCCGTTGCTGGCCCTGGCCCGCACCAGTGCGCCGCAGCAGCTGGCCGCGCTGGAAGGCCGCTTCCGCGACCCCCGCCTGCCCGAGCTGCTGTTCCGCTACCGCGCACGCAACCACCCCGACAGCCTCGCACCGGCTGAACGCGAGCGCTGGCAGGATTACCGCCGCCAGCGCCTGCTCGGCGAGAGCGGCCTGGGCGAACTGAACCTGCCCCAGTACGAGCAGCAGATCGAGGCGCTGGCCGCCGAAGCGCCCGATGACGCGCGCCGGACCGGCCTGCTGCAGTCACTGCGCGACTGGGGCCACCATCTGCAGGAGACGCTGTGAGCACGTATTTCTCCGACGCCAGTTTCAAGTTCCTGCGCAGCCTGGCGCGGCATAACAACAAGACCTGGTTCAACGACCATCGCCAGCAGTACGAAGACCATGTGCGGCAGCCGTTCCTGCGCCTGCTGGGTGACCTGCAGCCGGCGCTGACCGAAGTCAGCGACCATTTCCGTTCGGACACGCGCAGCGTCGGCGGCTCGCTGTTCCGCATCCACCGCGACGCACGCTTTTCCCACGACAAGTCGCCGTACAAGACCTGGCAGGGTGCGCGCCTGTTCCATGAGCGCCGCCGCGAAGTGGCTGCGCCCTCGTTCTACATCCACCTGCAGCCGGGCGAGAGTTTCGTCGGCGCCGGCCTGTGGCACCCCGAGCCGGACACGCAGCGGCGCATCCGCCACTTCATCCTCGACAACCCGGGCAGCTGGAAGGCGGCCGCGCACGCGCCCGCCCTGCGCAAGCGCTTCGATTTCGAGCAGAACGAGAAGCTGGTGCGACCACCGCGTGGCTTCCCCGCCGACTTCGAGTTCATCGACGACCTCAAGCACCGCAACTGGGTGATGTGGCGCACGCTGGACGACGACACCATGACCGGCCCGCGCCTGCTCTCCACCCTGGGCAAGGACCTGGCCGCGCTGGGCCCGTTCGTCGATTACCTCTGCGCTGCGCTGGACCTGGAATTCTGATGCCGCTGGAACTGCCCCTGGCCCGGCAGCGGCGCCTGCTGGGCCGCACCGGCCTGCAGGTGTCGCCGATCGGCCTGGGCTGTTCCGGCTTCTGGGGCCACCGCCGCTTCGCCGAAAGCGACGCCGCCGCCGTGGTCGAACACGCGCTGGCGCAGGGCGTGAACCTGCTCGACACCGGCCACAACTATTCGGGCTTCCATGCCGAACCGCGCCTGGGCCGCATCCTGCGCCCGCTGCTGGCGCGCGTGCCGCGTGAGTCGCTGGTGGTGTCCAGCAAGGGCGGCACGCTGACCGGCCAGGCCGGCATCAGCGGCGCCGAACAGCGCGATTTCTCCGCCGCGGCGATCACCGCCAGCTGCGAGGCCTCGCTGCGCAACCTCGGCCTGGAGTATCTGGACATCTACCAGCTGCACGGCGCCAGCGAGCACGACATCAACGATGAGCTGCTGGCCGCGCTGCAGCGCCTGCGCGAACGCGGGCTGGTCCGCCATACCGGCATCAATACCCATTCGGCCAGCACGCTGCGCTGGATGATCGAGCACCCCGAGGCCTTCGACGTGGTGCTGCTGGACTACAACGCCCTGCAGCAGGACCGCGAGCCTCTGATCGACCAGCTGCACGCGGCGGGCATCGGCGTGCTGGCCGGGACCGTGCTCGCACAGGGCCACCTGCTGCCAGCCCGTCCGCGCCTGCCACGGCTGGCCGACGCCTGGTACCTCGCGCGGACCTGGCTGAAGCCGAGCAGCCGCGCCCTGATGCACAGCGCCCGCGCGATGCGCCATGCGGTGGCCTCGGTAAACAGCCAGCACCCGGCCCAGACCGCCTTTGCCTACGTGCTGCAGCACCCCGGCGTGGCCAGCGGCATCCTTGGCACCACCCGCGTTTCCAGCCTGGACCAGGTGCTGCGGACCCACGTGCAGGCGCTGCAGGGCGCCGAGCGGCAGCGGCTGGTGGCGGCCTTCGGCGATGGCAGCGGCTCGCCCAGTCACTGACGCTTAACCCGCGGCGCCCGCAGTTGCGGCAGTCTGGGGGCCATGAAGAAGCTCATCGGCATCCTGGTTGCCCTCGTCCTGGCCGTCGTCGCCTGGTGGTTCAGCGGTCCGTACCTGGCCGTGCATGGCCTGTCCAGGGCGATTGAACAGCGCGATACCGCGCGCCTGGAGCGCTACGTGGACTTCCCGCGCGTACGCAGCAGCCTGCGCGCCCAGCTCAACGACTATCTCGTGCGGCAGGCCGGGCCGGACGTGGGGTCCAGCCCGTTTGGCGCGCTGCTGTACGGGCTGGGTGACCAGCTGGGTGGCGCGGCGGTGGACACCATGGTTACGCCGACCGGCATCGGCGCGATGCTGCAGGGCCATGTGCTGTGGAAGCGTGGCCGCAACGAACTGCAGGGCGGCGATACGTTCGGCGCGACCGAACCGGCGCGGCCGTTGAAAAACGCCGAACATCATTTTGAAGCGCTGGACCGTTTCGTGGTGGACGTCCAGCGCGGCCCCGGCGAGCCGCCGATGAGAGTGGTGCTGGAACCGCAGGGCCTGCGCTGGAAGGTGGTGGACCTGCAGCTGGGGATGTCGGGCAGCCCGTAGCTCCTTGCCGCTGCGCTCGCCGGGCATGGCCCGGCGCTACCGGACGCGGGCGGCCGTAACGCGCCCCGCTGCGCTCGCCGGGCAGGGCCCGGCGCTACCGGATGCGGGCGGCCGTAACGCGCCCCGCAGCGCTCGCCGGGCATGGCCCTTCGCCACCGGGCGCGGGCGGCCGTAACGCACCCCGCTGCGCTCGCCGGGCCAAGGCCCCCGCGAACCGGTTCACGGGGCCGATGTAGACACCCCCCCAGACCCACCACCCAA
>NZ_JBXFWG010000033.1:0-45230 GCF_056854535.1 Stenotrophomonas sp. STEN054
AACCTGTCAGAGGTGGGGCGGTGTGGGTGGGCAGGACCGCAGGCGCCATGGATGGCGCCTACGAGCCCCCACGGATGGGTTTACGGCGCGTCCTGACCACCCACACCGCCCCGCCATCCCATGGACAGCCAGCTTTTGACGTTGACGTTGACGTTGCCTCGGCAGGTGCAGGGCGCAGCGCTGCAGAGGGAACACCCTCAACGCTGCCGGCGGCGCTTCCGGTCCACGTACAGCGTCTTGATGATGCTCAGCAGGATGCCAACGGCGATGCCGACACCGCAGCCCAGTAGCAGATTGTCCACGCTCAGGCCCACGGCGACACCGACGATGGTCGCGATGACCATTTCAACGGTATGGGAGATCGGTTGCGGCGGGGGAACGGACATGCAGGCTCCAGCGTAAGGCGGTGACTTCAATGGGCCTTGCGGCCCGGAAACAACGAGGCCGGGTTTCCCCGGCCTCGTCTGCGATCAGCAATGGCGGCCGTCAGTGCGACTCGGCCGGGCCGGCGATCGGCGGCAGCGGGCGAGCGTCGCCGCCCTTGTCGTTGCCACCACCGTCCTTGTTGGACTTGTTCCAGCCCGCCGGCGGCGGCGGATCGCGGCCTTCCATGATGGCGTCGATCTGCGGCGCATCGATGGTCTCGTACTGCAGCAGCAACTGGGACATCGCGTGCAGCTTGTCCAGGTTGGCCGTCATCAGCTCGGTGGTGCGTGCGTAGGCCTCGTCGAGGATGTTGCGCACTTCCTCATCGATGCGGCGCGCGGTGTCGTTGGACACGCTCTTGTGCTGGGTGACCGAACGGCCCAGGAACACCTCGTCATCCTCTTCGCCATAGGCGATCGGGCCGAGCTGGTCCGACAGACCCCACTTGGTGACCATGTTGCGGGCCATCTTGGTGGCGCGCTCGATGTCGTTGGAGGCACCGGTGGTGACCTTGTCGGCGCCGAAGATCAACTCTTCGGCCACGCGACCACCGTACAGCGAGCACAGCTGCGACTTGATCGCCACTCGGTTCATCGAGTACTTGTCGCCCTCCGGCAGGTACATGGTCACGCCCAGCGCGCGACCGCGCGGAATGATCGTGACCTTGTAGACCGGGTCATGCTCGGGCACCAGGCGGCCGACGATGGCGTGGCCGGCCTCGTGGTAGGCGGTCAGGGTCTTCTCTTCCTCGCTCATGGCCATCGAGCGGCGCTCGGCGCCCATCAGGATCTTGTCGCGGGCACGGTCGAAGTGGTCCATGCGGACTTCCTTCTCGTTGCCACGTGCGGCGAACAGGGCGGCCTCGTTGCAGAGGTTGGCCAGGTCGGCGCCGGAGAAGCCCGGGGTACCGCGCGCGATCACCATCGGCTCGACGTCGTCGGCCAGCGGCAGCTTGCGCATGTGTACCTTCAGGATGTGCTCGCGGCCCTTCACGTCCGGCAGGCCGACCACGACCTGGCGGTCGAAACGGCCCGGGCGCAGCAGCGCCGGGTCCAGCACGTCCGGACGGTTGGTCGCGGCGATGACGATCACGCCCTCACCGCCCTCGAAGCCGTCCATTTCGACCAGCAGCTGGTTCAGGGTCTGCTCGCGCTCGTCATGACCGCCGCCCAGGCCGGCGCCACGGTGGCGACCGACGGCGTCGATTTCGTCGATGAAGATGATGCACGGCGCGTGCTTCTTGGCCTGCTCGAACATGTCGCGGACGCGGCTGGCGCCGACGCCGACGAACATTTCCACGAAGTCCGAACCGGAGATCGAGAAGAACGGCACCTTGGCTTCGCCGGCGATGGCCTTGGCCAGCAGCGTCTTGCCGGTACCCGGCGGGCCCACCATCAGCACGCCGCGCGGGATCTTGCCGCCCAGCTTGGTGAACTTGGACGGGTCGCGCAGGAAGTCGACCAGTTCGCCCACTTCTTCCTTGGCCTCGTCGCAGCCGGCGACGTCGGCGAAGGTGACCTTGATCTGGTCCTCGCCCTGCAGCTTGGCGCGCGACTTGCCGAAGGACATCGCGCCCTTGGCACCGCCGCCACCGCCCTGCATCTGGCGCATGATGAACAGCCAGAAGCCGATGATCAGAATGACCGGCAGGAAGTTCATCAGGATGGCCGCGAAGGAAATGCCGCTGGACGGCTCTTCCTGGACGATGTCCACGTTCTTGGTGCGCAGCACGTTGATCAGGTCGCGATCGGCCGGCGCGGCGATGGTGGCCGTCTGGCCGCCACGGGTGGTGTAGGTGAGCTGGTTGGTCAGGCCGCGCGAATCGCCACCGAAGGTGACCTTCTGTACGTTGCCGCTGTCCACCTGGTCCAGGAACTGCGAATACGTCGCGCCCTGCGCCCCGGCCCCGGAGGACTTGGGCGAGAAGCTCTGGAAGACCACCATCAGCACGACGGCGACGACCACCCATAGCAGGAGGTTCTTGGTCAAGTCGTTCATCCTCATTGGCTCCGGCGTTCCTCTTAGTGCGGGTCTTGCGTTGGGGTCGAGCGTACTCGGCGAGCTTACTTCATGTGGGCGCGTTTGCCCTGTCCCAAGGCATACACCTCGGGCGAGCGCTTGCGCGATGCTTCCGGCTTGCGGATGGAGACCTTGTCGTACCGGCGGCGCATCTCGCGCACGTAGTCGTCAAAGCCTTCACCCTGGAACAGCTTGATCAGGAACGCCCCACCGGTCTTGAGGTGATTGTCAGCGAAGTCCAGCGCAAGCTCGGCCAAGTGCATCATCCGCGGCTGGTCGACCGCGCCCACACCACTCTTATTGGGGGCCATGTCCGACAGCACAAGGTCTACCGGCTGATCCCCGAGCATGGCTTCAAACTGCGATAGGACGGTTTCTTCCCTGAAGTCACCGTGAAGGAACTCCACGCCGGCCAGCGGCGGCATGTCCAGGATGTCCAGCGCGAGCACGCGGCCGGTGTCGCCGATCTGTCTCCGGACCTGCTGAGACCAGCCGCCCGGGGCCGCACCGAGGTCGACGACCACCATGTGCGGCTTCAGCAGGCGGTCACGTTCGAGCAGCTCCTCGAGCTTGTAGGCCGCGCGCGAGCGCATGCCTTCGGCCTGCGCCTTCTTCACGAAGGGGTCGGAGAAGTGTTCCTTGAGCCAGCGCTGGCTGCTTTTGCTACGGGTGGCCATTGGAAATAGGGGCTGATGGGGTCGTCATGATACCCTGATCGTCCCATTCAACCCCCTTTTCCTGCATGTCCATCGCACTGACCGCCTCCCAGACCCGTTTCCTGCGCGGCCACGCCCACGACCTCAAGGCCTTGCTGCAGACCGGCGGCAAGGGCATCACGCCGGCCTTCATCGCCGAGCTGAACGAAGTCCTGGAGCGCCACGAACTGGTCAAGGTGAAGGTTGCCGCCGAGGACCGCGACGCCCGTGACGCGATGATCGCCGAGATCGTCGAAGCCACCGAGGCGGCGCTGGTGCAGCGCATCGGCCACGTTGCCGTGCTGTACCGCCCGAGCAAGGAACAGCGCCAGATCGTGCTGCCGCGCGGCTGATTGCCCTGCCCCCATGCAGCTGAACCACGAACCGCCCGATTACGCCTACAGCCTGCGCGCTGCCGACGGCCGCTCGGCCAAGGTCAACGACCAGGTGCTGGGGCAGAGCTTCTTCCTGACCCCCGACCAGCTGGTCGCGCAGTGGCCGGTGCGCCAGGCCGCGGACCTGCAGCTGGCCCACCTCGAAGCAATTCTTGCGCTGAATCCAGCGCTGATCGTACTGGGCACCGGCGACCGGCAGGTGTTTCCGCCTGCCGCGGTGATGGCCGCCTGCCTGTCGCGTGGCATCGGCCTGGAAGTGATGAACAACCCGGCCGCCGCGCGCACGTTCAACATTCTTGCCGGCGAAGGCCGCAAGGTCGCCGCCGCCTTCATTCTGGAAGGTTGAGGCAAGAGCTGCCGGGCCTGGCCCGGCGCTACCCTGGTTTGCAGGTTGTCTGTAGCGCCCGAGCCGATGCCCGGGCGCCGCCGGATCGCGGCGTCAGATCAACGTGCTGGCAGATATTGCTGCGGGTCGACCGGCTTGCCGTTGTAGCGAATCTCGAAGTGCAGCATGTCGCGGTTGGCGCCGGTACGGCCCATCTCGGCGATCTGCTCGCCCGCCTTGACGTTCTGCCCTTCGTTGACCAGGCGCTTGCGGTTGTGGCCATAGGCCGACAGCCACTGGTCGCTGTGCTTGATGATGATCAGCTCGCCGTAGCCGACCAGGCCGGCACCGGAATACACCACCACGCCGTTGGCGGTGGCGCGTACGGCAGCGCCGCTGGTGCCAGCGATGTCCACGCCCTGCTTGGTCGCGTCACCGGCCACGTAGCGGCCGACGATCGCGCCATCGGCCGGCCAGCGCCAGTCGATGTTGCTCTTCACCGGGCCGACCGGGGCCGTCGCCACCGGCGCAGGTGCCGGAGTGGTCCTGCCTGCACTGCTGCGCGGCGGAGTCACCACCGTGGTCGGCGCGCGGCCGCCGGTGGCACCGGCCGGGTACAGGCGGATCACCTGACCCGGATAGATCTGCGACGGGTTGTCCAAGCGGTTCCAGGCGATCAGGTCGGCCGGAGTGATGTCATGGATGCGGGCCAGCGCATAGATCGTGTCGCCCTTGCGCACGACAACGGTCTGCCCGGGCTTGGGCACCGAGGCCTTGGGCGTGCTGACAGTGCTGCCACCGCTGCTGCCGCCGGGGCGGACGACGGTGGCGGTGCCACAGGCGGCCAGCGTGGATACCAGCAACGCCAGCGCGCCGATGCGCACTCCCTTGCTCAGACGATCTGCACTCATGCGAACTTCGACCTCCATACAAGCCAGGCAACCAGCCCCACCACCAGCACGGTGGCGATCCAGCCCAGCGGTTCAATCCAGCGACGCAGCGCCGCTTCGGCACGCGCACCGCCGATGCGGATGACCGCAGCCAGCACGTACACGCGCTTGCCGCGACCGATCAACATGCTCAGCAGGTACTGTGGCATCGGCACGCCGACGATACCCGAAGCCCACGTGAAGACCTTCATCGGGATGGGCATGAAGCCGCCCAGCACCAGGAAGGTGAACACCGCCCACGGCGACTCGGCCATCTTGGCCTGCACCGTGGCGATGCCCTGCTCGATGGCCGGCAGCATGCCCAGCGTCTCGAACAGCGGCTTGATCGCCTCGAAGGCGAAGTGACCCAGCGCGTAGCCGACCACCGCACCGACCATGGAGCCGGCCAGGCTGAGCGTGGCGAACCACCAGCCGCGCTTGGGCTGGGCCACGCACATCGGCGCCAGCATCACTTCCGGCATGACCGGGAAGATGATCGCCTCAAAGAAACTCAATACCGTCAGGTAGGTCGGGGCGCGTTCGTGCGCTGCCAACTTCATCGCCCGCTCGTACAGCGGTCCGAAAATCTTCATGCAACCCTGCTCCGTGGATTCAATCGAGCATGCCAGACAGCAGCGGCACGAACGTGACCGGTGCCAGCACGCGTTGTTCGATGCTGCCGTCTTCCCTGCGGTCCAGCTGCACCAGCGACTGCCCGCCCGGGCCACCCACCGGCGCAACCAGGCGCCCACCGACCGCCAGCTGCTCGACCAGGGCATCGACCAGGGCCGGTGCCGCGGCAGTCACCACCACCGCATCGAAGGGACCGTGTTCGGCCCAGCCGACCCGGCCGTCGTCATGCTTGGTGCGGATGTTCATGCCCAGCGCGCGGAAGCGCTTGCGCGCCTGGCGCAGCAGATCGCCGATGCGCTCGACGGTGTAGACCTCCAGGCCCACCGCGCCGAGCACGGCGGCCTGGTAACCCGAGCCGGTGCCCACTTCCAGCACCTTCTTCGGAGCGACCTGCAGCACCGCTTCGGTCATCCGCGCCACCACCCAGGGCTGGGAGATGGTCTGGCCATGGCCGATAGGCAGCGCGGTGTCTTCGTAGGCGCGCGAGGCCAGGGCCTCGTCGATGAACAGATGGCGCGGCACCACCCGGATCGCGTTCAGCGTGGACTCGTCGACGATGCCAGCTTCGCGCAGGCGGTCGACCAGGCGGTCGCGCACGCGCTGCGAAGTCATGCCGATGCCGACCGCTTCCGGTTGCAGGCGCAAGCGCGGGCTCATGCCGGCTGGTCCAGCGCGGCGCTGAGGCCGCCGACCCAGCTGGCCACCTTCTCCAGTGCCTGGTAACGGGTCAGGTCGACCTGGATGGGGGTGATCGAAATATGGCCGGTGCGCACCGCATGGAAATCGGTGCCGGGGCCGGAATCCTGCTCGCGCCCGGCCGGGCCGATCCAGTACACCTCGTTGCCGCGCGGGTCCTTCTGCGCGATGCAGCCTTCGGCGCGATGGCGGTTGCCCAGGCGGGTCACTTCGAAGCCCTTGACCTCATTCCACGGCAGGTCGGGCACGTTGACGTTGAGGATGGTGTCGGCCGGCAGCGGATCGGCCTTCAGCCGGGCGACGATCTCCACCGCGGCGCGCGCGGCGGTCTCGAAGTGCTTCGGGTCGTGGTTGCGGGTGACCAGCGACACGGCCACCGCCGGCAGGCCGAGGAAGCGACCTTCCATCGCCGCCGAGACGGTGCCCGAATAGATGACGTCGTCACCGAGGTTGGCAGCGTTGTTGATGCCGGAAACGACAATGTCGGGCTCGAATTCAAGCAGGCCGGTCAGCGCCAGGTGCACGCAGTCGGTCGGGGTGCCGGCCACCGAGACGGTGTAGTGGTCGATGCGCTTGAGCCGGATCGGCAGGTCCAGCGTCAACGAATTGCTGGCACCGGAACGATCGCGGTCGGGTGCGACCACCGTCACTTCATGGCCGGCCTCGCGCAGCACGGCGGCAAGCATCCGGATGCCTGCGGCGTCGACGCCATCATCGTTACTGACCAGGATGCGCATCTTCGATTTAACCGCTTGATTTTCCAAGAATTCGATTCCGTCACCTTGTCGCGTGGGCGGGACCGGCCGTGCCCCTGTCGGGAACCGGCGATCGCGCAAGTGCGTCGGGTATTGTGCCGCAAGCGGGCCGCCGGTCCTACCCTGCCAGTGGTGATGCGCGTCATCGAATCGACATAGGCAGACCCGCGCGGGCGGTTTACCCTGTGCGCATGTCGCACCCTGAAGATGAAGATCCGGCCGCCCTGTTCCGTTCGGCCATCGGCGAAGTGAAGCCGCTGCGCAAGGAGGTCGAGCCGGCACCGTCCGCGCCGAAACCGAAGCCGCGCGCACGCATGGCCGAACGCGACGAAGCCGAGGCCGCGGGCGAGTTCGCCCGCCTGCTGCGCGACAGCAGCCCACTGGAAGCCGGCGACACCGCCAGCTACCGCCGCGACAACCTGCCGCCGCGGATGTTCCAGCGCCTGAAGCGCGGCCAGTATTCGGTACAGGACGAACTGGACCTGCACGGCGCCACCGCCGCGCAGGCCGAAACGCTGCTGCGCCAGTTCCTGCTGGAAGCGCACGCGCACGAGTACGGGTGCGTGCGCATCATCCACGGCAAGGGCCTGCAGTCCGATGGCGGCGCACCGGTGCTGAAGAACCTGGTCGACCGCCTGCTGCGGCTGCGCAACGACGTGCTCGCGTTCCACTCGGCACCGACCGGCCAGGGCGGCACCGGTGCGGTGCTGGTGTTGCTGGCGCGGCGTTGATCCCCTCATCCACGCATGGCGTGGATCTACGACCAGGCGCGGCGGCTCATGCGATGCCGGTAGATCCACGCCATGCGTGGATATCCCGACCCCGCCCGGCGATCAGCCCTGCGAGGCGTCTTCCACCGGGCCCAGTTCGTGCAGCACCGCGGTGGCATAGCAGCCCGGCGGCAGGGCGAACGAGAGCTCCAGCACGTCCGCGCCCAGCCACTGGTGCTGCAGCAGCGCCGGACGGAGGCGCAGCGCGCGGCGTTCCTGCTTCAGGCGCGCGCCTTCCAGTCCGGCACGCAGCGCCTGCGATTCCTCATCGTCCAGCGCGGCAAGTTCCAGCGCGCGGACGACATCGGTACTGCGCAGCTCACCCTCGCCCCACAGCGGCGCGCTGGGGTGGATGTCGAAGCGGGCCAGGCGCTCGGCCAGCACATCGGTGTACGGTTCGGGGCCGAACACGCTGCGGCTGCCATCGAGCATCCACACCTCGCCGTCCAGCGGCTGGTCCCAGCTGCCCTGCTCCACCCGCGCGGCCAGCACGCGGTTGAACAGCGCCGAGCGCGCGGCCGACAGCAGCAGCGAACGTTGGTCCTGGCGCATGCGGCGGCCACCGAACATCGCCAGCGCCGCCGGCACGTTGCCACCGTCGCGACCGAAACGCTGTTCACCGAACCAGTTCGGCAGGCCGCGCGTGGCGATCTGCTGCAGGCGCTCATCGATGGGCGCAGCATCGCCCTGCACGTCGCGCAGCACCAGCTTGAAGCGGTTGCCGGCCAGCGCACCGCGCTGCAGCTTGCGGTTGTGCCAGGTGGCCTCGAGCACTTCGATCTCGTCGCTGGCCAGCGTGGCCAGGTCCGGGGCGATGCGCTTGGGCAGGTGCACGCTGAAACGCTGGGTGGTGACCGCATTGCGGTCCTTCATGCCGGCGTAGCTGACGCCCATTTCCGGCAGGCCGGCCCACTTCGCCAGCAGCTTGGCCACGTGCACCGTGTTGGCGCCGCGCTTGCGGATGTGCAGCAGCAGATGCTCGCCCTCACCGGTGGCTTCGAAGGCCGGCAGTTCGTCGACCTGGAAATCCTCCGGCCTGGTGCGGATGCGCGCGCTCAGCAGCGGCGCGCCGAAGGCCAGCGGCAACGGAATCATGCCGCCACCAGCAGGACCACGGCCTGCGCGGCGATGCCCTCGCCACGGCCGGTGAAGCCGAGCTTCTCCGAGGTGGTGGCCTTGACGCTGACCGCATCCAGCGGCAGCTGCAGCAGGCCACCGATGCGTTCGCGCATGGCCAGCGCATGCGGGCCGACCTTGGGCCGCTCGCAGATGACGGTGATGTCGGTGTTGCCGACGCGCCAGCCGCGTTCGCGCAGCAGGCTGTCGCAATGGCGGACGAAATCACTGCTGTCCGCGCCCTTCCAGCGGTCGTCGCTGGGCGGGAAGTGCTGGCCGATGTCGCCCAGCGCGATGGCGCCGAGCATGGCATCGCACAGCGCGTGCAGGATGACGTCGCCATCGCTGTGGGCCAGCACGCCGCAGCTGTGCGCCACGCGGATGCCGCCGAGCATGATGTGGTCGCCTTCACCGAAGGCATGGACGTCGTAGCCCTGGCCGATGCGGACGGGCGGGAACGGAGCGGTGCTCATGGATGCAACCCTTGCAGCAGGGCCGCGCGGGCGATCAGCCGGCGCGGCGGGAAAGTACGAATTCGAAACGGTCAAGGTCGGCCGGCGTGGTGACCTTGAAATTGTCCTCGCTGCCTTCCACCAGCAGCGGACGCTGGCCCTGGCGCTCCATGGCCATGGCATCGTCGGTGACATCGACACCACTGGCGGCCGCAGCGGCCAGCGCGCGGACGAGCTGGTGGCGGCGGAACAGCTGCGGCGTCAGCGCGCGCCACAGGCGCTCGCGCGGTTCGGTTCCATCGATGCCACCATCGTCGCCGGCACGCTTGAGGGTGTCGCGCACGGGCGCGGCAAGGATCGCGCCGACCGGGTCGGCACGCCCCACTTCCAGCAGGCGGCCGAGGTCAGCCAACGACAGGTTGGGCCGCGCGGCATCGTGCACCAGCACGAACTCGTCGGCACGCACGCTGTCCGGCAAGGCCTGCAGACCGGCCAGCACCGAGGCGGCACGGGTCGCGCCACCGATGCAGGTCAGCACCGGCTTGCCGGACCACCCGGTCCAGCCCGGCCAATCCGCATCGTCCTCGCCGATGACCACCATCGCCCCGGCCACCGCCGGGTGCGCCAGCAGCGCATCCAGGGTGTGGGCGAGCAGGATCTGCCCGCCCACCTGCAGGTACTGCTTGGGCAGCGGCGCGCCGAAACGGGTGCCGCGCCCGGCAGCCGGGACGACCGCCCAGATGGCCGCGCTCACGGCACGTCCGCCGGGTGGTCGCCGACCTGCGCCGCGACCGGTGCAGCCTGCGCCGGACGGACCGGCGCATCCTCCACCACGCGGTAGAACTTCTCGCCGGGCTTGATCATGCCCAGCTCGCTGCGCGCGCGTTCTTCGATGGCGGCCTGGCCTTCCTTGAGGTCCTTCACTTCAGCAGCCAGCGCATCGTTGCGCTGCTGCAGACCTTCATTGTCCCGTTCCTGGTTGGCGACCTGGGCTTCGAGCATCATCACTTCACCCGAATTACCCGGGCCGAACCAGAAACGGTACTGCAGCCATGCCAGCAGCAGGGCCAGCAGCAACAGCAGCCAGCGCCAGTCGCGCATGGGCTCAGCGCTTCAACGAAACGAACGCGTCACGCCCGGCGTAACGCGCGCTGGCGCCGAGGGCTTCCTCGATGCGCAGCAGCTGGTTGTACTTGGCCACGCGATCGCTGCGGCACAGCGAGCCGGTCTTGATCTGGGTGGCGGTGGTGGCCACCGAGATGTCGGCGATGGTGGTGTCTTCGGTTTCGCCCGAGCGGTGCGAGACCACGGCGGCGTAGCCGGCACGGTCGGCCATGGCGATCGCTTCCAGGGTTTCGCTCAGGGTGCCGATCTGGTTGACCTTGATCAGGATCGCGTTGGCGGTGCCCGAATCGATGCCTTCCTGGAAGATCTTCGGGTTGGTGACGAACAGATCGTCGCCCACCAGCTGCACCTTCTTGCCGATGCGGTCGGTCAGCAGCTTCCAGCCGGCCCAGTCGTTCTCGGCCAGACCGTCTTCGATCGTGATGATCGGGTACTGCGCGGCCCAGTCGGCCAGGAAGTCGACGAACTGCTCGGAGGTCAGGCGCTTGTTCTCGCCCACCAGGTTGTACTTGCCGTTCTCGAAGAACTCGCTGGAGGCCACGTCCAGGCCCAGCAGCACGTCTTCACCGGCGGTGTAGCCGGCCTTGCCGATGGCCTCAAGGATGGTATCCAGCGCTTCGACATTGCTGCGGAAGTCCGGCGCGAAGCCGCCTTCGTCGCCCACGGCGGTGCTCAGGCCGTGGCTCTTCAGCACGGACTTCAGCGAATGGAAGATTTCGGTGCCGGCGCGCAGGGCTTCGGAGAACGAGGTGAAGCCCACGGGCAGCACCATGAATTCCTGGAAATCGACGTTGTTGTCGGCGTGGGCGCCGCCGTTGATGATGTTCATCATCGGCACCGGCAGCGACGGGGTCGCACCGGTCTTGGCGGCCAGGTACTGCCACAGGGCCTGCTTGCTGGAAGCGGCGGCGGCATGTGCGGCGGCCATCGATACGGCCAGCAGCGCGTTGGCGCCCAGGCGGCCCTTGTTCTCGGTGCCGTCCAGATCGATCAGGCGACGATCCAGGCCAGCCTGGTCGACGGCCTCGAAGCCCTTCAGTGCGTTGGCAATGGCGCCGTTGACGTTCTCGACGGCCTTGTGCACGCCCTTGCCCAGATAACGGGTCTTGTCGCCGTCACGCAGCTCGACCGCTTCCTTGGTGCCGGTCGAGGCGCCGGAGGGAACCGCGGCGCGACCGAACGAACCGTCCTCCAGGATGACTTCGGCTTCCAGCGTGGGGTTGCCACGGCTGTCGAGGATTTCACGGGCGTGGATGCTGCGGATCGTACTCATGAGCGGACCGGTTACCTGTCTGGAGGAGGGAATGCGACAAATGTGAAATGCCGCGTGATTATCCCCGGCTGCCCGCCGCTTGCCAAATGGTGTGTTCGGCAGCGACCAGTGCTGGCCCTTGGGTGGCCCCCGCCACGATCAGCAGCAGCGAGACCAGCAGTGTCAGCAGCACCATTGCGACGGTCGCGCAGACCGGTCCGCGCCGGCGACGCCAGGCCAGCACGGCGGCAGCCACTGAACTGATCAGGGAACCGCCGAGCACAAGAAGAGCGGCCAGAATCCAGTACTTCATGGCCTGCATGCCATGGTTGCCATCACCGGGCGAGCCCATGCTGGCGGCGAATGCCAGCCCGGCACCGAACAGTCCGGCCCAGGCGAGCAGCGCCAGCAACAGCGCGATCAGCCCCCAGGGCCAGCCACCGGGGCGCGCTTCGCCCGTATTCATCAGAACAGATCGTGCAACAGCGTGCCGAGCCACAGCGACAGCAGCACCAGTGCCAGCGCAGCGGTGACCTTGCCGCGGTTCAAACGCCAGGCCAGCACCGATGCGATGACACCCGCGCTGACCGTAATCAGTTCGGCGAGCACCAGCGCGATCACATAGGGCTTCAGATCGACGTGCGCACCATCGCCGGGCGGACGCATGGCTGCGCCCACCAGCATGAAGATGAAGAAAGCACCGGACAGCGACAGCAACGCCATGCCGAGCGCGATGAGCCCCCACGGCCACTGCCGCCAGGAGCGCCGGCGACGCTGGGCTTCCAGCGCCGCCCACGGATCAAGACTCACGCGAAGCGCGAGAAACCGTGCTTCTTGGTCACCGCGTCGAGCTCCATCAGGGTCTCCAGCAGGGCTTCCATCTGGTCCAGCGGCCACGCGTTGGGGCCGTCGGACAGCGCCTTCGACGGATCCGGATGGGTCTCGGCGAACAGGCCGGAGATGCCAACCGCCACCGCCGCACGTGCCAGCACCGGCACGTGTTCGCGCTGGCCACCGGAACTGGTGCCCTGCCCGCCCGGCAGCTGCACCGAATGGGTGGCATCGAACACCACCGGGCAGCCGGTGTCACGCATCACCGCCAGCGAACGCATGTCGCTGACCAGGTTGTTGTAGCCGAAGCTGGCGCCACGCTCGCAGACCATGATCTGCTCGTTGCCGGTGGATTTGGCCTTCTCGACGACCGGCTTCATGTCCCACGGTGCCAGGAACTGGCCCTTCTTGATGTTGACCGGCTTGCCGGCCGCACACACCTTGCGGATGAAATCGGTCTGGCGGACCAGGAACGCCGGGGTCTGCAGCACGTCCACCACCGAGGCGACTTCGTCCATCGGGGTGTATTCGTGCACGTCGGTCAGCACCGGCACGCCGATCTGCTTCTTCACTTCGGCCAGCACCTTGAGGCCTTCTTCCATGCCCGGGCCGCGGAAGGCGGTGCCCGAGGTACGGTTGGCCTTGTCGAAGCTCGACTTGAAGATGAAGTTGACCCCGAGGCGATCGGTGATCTCCTTCAGCTTGCCGGCGGTATCGAGCTGCAGCTGCATCGACTCGATCACGCAGGGGCCGGCGATCAGGAACAGGGGCTGGTCCAGCCCGACCTCGAATCCACACAGTTTCATGGCGTTTCCTTGTTGTCCGCTACGCCGGCAGGACCGGCGTGCTGGGGTTGAAGCATGCAGGATGGGGGCCGAAGCCCCCCTTCACAAGTCAGGCGCGGGCTTGCGCCAGCAGTGCGCCGCCAGCCTTGCGCTCGCGCGCGGCACGGATGAAACCGATGAACAGCGGGTGGCCATCGCGCGGCGTGGACAGGAACTCCGGATGCGCCTGGCAGGCCAGGAACCACGGGTGCGCATCACGCGGCAGCTCGACCACTTCGACCAGGGTGTCGTCCATCGACTTGCCCGAGATCACCAGGCCGGCATCCTCCAGCTGGGTGCGGTAGCGGTTGTTGAACTCGTAGCGGTGGCGGTGACGCTCGGACACCACGTCCTTGCCGTACAGCTCGCGGGCCAGCGTGCCCGGCTTCAGGCGCTGCTCCTGCAGGCCCAGGCGCATGGTGCCGCCGAGGTCGCTCTTGTCATCACGCTTCTCGACATCGCCGGTGGCGGTGCGCCATTCGGTGATCAGGCCGATCACCGGGTCCGGCGACTGGCGGTCGTTCTCGGTGCTGTTGGCGTTTTCCAGGCCAAGCACGTGGCGCGCGTAGTCGACCACGGCCGCCTGCATGCCGTAGCAGATACCGAAGTACGGCACGCTGTTCTGGCGGGCGAACTGCGAGGTCAGCACCTTGCCTTCGAAACCACGGTCACCGAAGCCACCGGGCACCAGGATGCCGTCGACATCAGCCAGCGCCGCCATGTCGGTGCCTTCCAGGTCCTGCGCTTCCAGCCACTTCAGGTTGACCTTGGTGCGCTGGCGCAGGCCGCCGTGCTTGAGGGCTTCGCCGACCGACTTGTAGGCGTCCTGGTGGTCGACGTACTTGCCGACCACGGCGATGGTCACTTCATCCAGCGGGTGCAGGGTCGCGTCGACCGCGTCCTCCCACATCGACAGGTCGACCGGGCCGACCTTGTCGGCCAGCTTCAGCTGGTTGACCACGATCTCGTCCAGGCCCTGTGAGTGCAGGCCCGACGGAATGCGGTACAGCACGTCCACGTCCGGCACGCTGATGACGGCGCGCTCGGAAACATTGGTGAACTGGGCGATCTTGCGGCGCTCCGAATCCGGCACGGCCTGCTCGGAACGGCACAGCAGCACGTCCGGCTGGATGCCAATCGAGCGCAGCTCCTTCACCGAGTGCTGGGTCGGCTTGGTCTTCAGCTCACCGGCGGCGCCGATGTACGGCACCAGGGTGAGGTGCATGAACAGCGCCTTCTCCGGGCCGCGCTCGGTGCGCACCTGGCGGATCGCTTCCAGGAACGGCAGCGACTCGATGTCACCGACGGTGCCGCCGATCTCGACCAGGGCCACGTCGTAGCCTTCGGTGGCCTCGTCGATGCAGCGGCGGATTTCATCGGTGATGTGCGGGATGACCTGCACGGTCGCGCCCAGGTAGTCGCCGCGGCGCTCCTTGCGGATGACGTTCTCGTAGATGCGGCCGGTGGTAACCGAGTTCTTGCGGCTCAGGCGGGTACGCACGAAGCGCTCGTAGTGGCCCAGGTCGAGGTCGGTCTCGGCGCCGTCGTCGGTGACGTAGACCTCACCGTGCTGGAACGGGCTCATGGTGCCCGGGTCGACGTTGATGTACGGGTCGAGCTTCATCATCGTGACCTTCAGGCCACGCGCTTCGAGGATGGCGGCCAGTGACGCAGCGGCAATACCTTTGCCGAGCGAGGACACCACGCCGCCGGTTACGAAAATCAAGGGAGTCATGGCTGCAAGCATCCTGTCTGGAAATGGAAAACGGCAGCGCCACGCCTGCCCGAAGGGCGGGCGTGGAGCAGAAAGGGGGTTTTCCGGTTCGCTGGGGCAGCGAGGGAGACGCGGGACCGGTCGGCGGCAGGCGCCGGACGGAGACCATCGTGCGAGGTCGGGGCGGCCGTGCCGGTCAATTCGACCGTCACCTGCGACCCGCATTGCTGGAGGCCACGCATGGCCGGCCCAGCCCATTCGCAAATGGTGGACACGCACTACTCCCGGAAAGCCATAGTTTACAGATAGATGGCCGCCAACCCAAGGGGCAGATGGCGTCACCACTAAAAGAAAACGCCCCGCATTGCGGGGCGTTCAGGGGCCAGAGCCTTGCGGCAGAAGCCTCGGCGGCGGACGCCTTACTTCTTCTTCCGCGCTTCCTCTTCTTCTTCCTGCTGCGGGACCGGCTGGCCCTTGGCCTTCATTTCAGCATTGGCCTGGGCGCGGCGCTTGGCCTTGGCATCGGCCTCGGACTGCGCGGCCTTGTCCGCCTGGTCACCCTGCTGCGGGGCCGACGGGCCTGCGTTCTGCGCCATCACCAGCGGCACTGCAACGGCGGCAGCGGCCAGGATCGCAATGGTCAGCAACTTCTTCATGGAGTCCTCCTCGCGTATGGCTTGGACATGGGGGCGCCGGCGTTCAGATTCCAGCGACTGTCATTTTACCCCCTCCCCGGCGCCGAGGCTGAACCGCAGGCGTGCAAAATTCCCGTCCACGCCGCACACTTGCGCGTCGCTCCGCGCTTTGAAGATAGATGAACGCACGCTATAACGCCGCCGATATTGAAGTCCTGTCCGGCCTTGACCCGGTCAAGCGCCGTCCTGGCATGTACACCGACACCGCGCGCCCGAACCACCTGGCGCAGGAAGTGATCGACAACTCGGTGGACGAGGCCCTCGCCGGCCACGCCCGCTCGATCGAGATCACCCTGTACAAGGACGGCAGCGTGGAGGTCAGCGATGACGGCCGCGGCATGCCGGTGGACATCCATCCGGAAGAAAAGATCCCGGGCGTCGAGCTGATCCTGACCCGCCTGCATGCGGGCGGCAAGTTCAACAACAACAACTACACCTTCTCCGGCGGCCTGCACGGCGTGGGCGTCAGCGTTGTCAACGCACTGTCCACCCTGGTGGAGATCCACATCAAGCGCGACGGTGCCGAGCATCGCATCACCTTCCGCGATGGCGACCGCGCCTCGCCGCTGGAAGTGGTCGGCACGGTCGGAAAGAAGAACACCGGCACCCGCCTGCGCTTCTGGCCGGACCCGAAGTACTTCGATACGCCCAAGTTCGCCGTGCGTGCGCTCAAGCACCTGCTGCGCGCCAAGGCCGTGCTGTGCCCGGGCCTGACCGTGAAGCTGACCGACGAAGCCACCGGCGAAGTCGACACCTGGTACTACGAAGACGGCCTGCGCGACTACCTGAAGATGGAGCTGGGCGACCGCGAATCGCTGCCGGCCGATCTGTTCGTCGGCAACCTGAAGAAGGACACGGAGATCGTTGACTGGGCCGTGGCCTGGCTGCCGGAAGGCGAGCTGGTGCAGGAAAGCTACGTCAACCTGATTCCCACCGCCCAGCACGGCACCCACGCCAACGGCCTGCGCACCGGCCTGACCGAAGCGCTGCGCGAGTTCTGCGACTTCCGCAACCTGCTGCCGCGCGGCGTCAAGCTGGCCCCGGAAGACGTGTGGGACCGCGTGTCGTTCGTGCTGTCGCTGAAGATGACCGACCCGCAGTTCAGCGGCCAGACCAAGGAACGCCTGTCCTCGCGCCAGGCCGCCGGTTTCGTCGAAGGCGCTGCCCACGATGCCTTCAGCCTGCTGCTGAACCAGAACGTGGAGCTGGGCGAGAAGATCGCGCAGATCGCCATCGAGCGTGCCAGTGCGCGCCTGAAGACCGAGAAGCTGGTCGTCCGCAAGAAGGTCACCCAAGGCCCGGCCCTGCCCGGCAAGCTGGCCGACTGCATCAGCCAGGACCTGTCGCGCACCGAACTGTTCCTGGTGGAAGGTGACTCGGCAGGCGGCAGCGCCAAGCAGGCGCGCGACAAGGACTTCCAGGCGATCCTGCCGCTGCGCGGCAAGATCCTCAATACCTGGGAAGTGTCGTCCAACAGCGTGTTGGCCTCGGAAGAAGTGCACAACCTGGCCGTGGCCATCGGCTGCGACCCGGGCAAGGAAGACATCGCCGGCCTGCGTTACGGCAAGGTCGTCATCCTCGCCGACGCCGACTCGGACGGCCTGCACATCGCCACGCTGCTGACCGCGCTGTTCCTCAAGCACTTCCCGGCGCTGGTCGATGCCGGCCATGTGTTCGTGGCGATGCCGCCGCTGTTCCGCATCGACGTGGGCAAGCAGGTGTTCTACGCCCTGGACGAGGAAGAGAAGCGCTCGATCCTGGACAAGATCGAACGCGAGAAGATCAAGGGCGCGGTCAACGTCACCCGCTTCAAGGGCCTGGGCGAAATGAATCCGCCGCAGCTGCGCGAATCGACCATCCACCCCGATACGCGCCGCCTGGTGCAGCTGACAGTGGACGACGGCGAACAGACCCGTTCGCTGATGGACATGCTGCTGGCCAAGAAGCGTGCGTCTGACCGCAAGGGCTGGCTGGAGAGCAAGGGCGACCTGGCGTCGCTGGAAGCCTGACGCTCGCAGCCCTTCTGTAGAGCCGAGCCCACGCTCGGCTGCACTTCGCATCCTGCCGGGCAGCCGAGCATCGGCTCGGCCCTACAGACATCACGCCCCCATCGGCAAACCCAGCGGCGCCATAATGCCTGTCTCTCTGCGTGGACCCTCGTATTGGCCAGCCACTCGCTGCTGTTCCCGGGATTGCCGCTGCACAGCGCGCGCCTGGTCCTGAGCCCGATCCGCCGCGATGATGCGGCCGCCCTGTTCGCGCTGCAGTCCGACCCGGACGTGATGCGCTTCTGGAACCATCCGGCGTGGACGCGGCCGACCGAGGCCCGCGCACAGATCGACGACGACCTCGCCGCGCACACCACCGGCACCCAGCTCAAGCTGGCGGTGCGCGAATCACTGGACGGCCCGCTGCTGGGCATCTGCGTGGTGTTTGCCCTGGACCGCGACGCGGCCCGCGCCGAGATCGGCTACCTGCTGGCCCCCGGCAAGCAGGGCCAGGGCTACATGCACGAAGCGCTGCAACAGCTGCTGGCCTATCTGTTCGACACGCTGGGCCTGCACCGGGTGGAAGCGGAGATCGACCCGCGCAACCACCCGTCCGCGCACGTGCTCGACCGCCTCGGCTTCCACCTGGAAGGCGTGCTGCGCCAGCGCTGGCGCATCCAGGGGGAGCTGTCCGATTCGGCGGTGTACGGACTGCTGGCCGACGACGGCGACCGCAGCGCCCTGCCCGCTTGACCGAATCTGGCTGCAACCGGCGATCCGCCGCGGCCATGCCTTTGGACACATCCGGCACGCGCGGCAGCGGCCTAGCATCAGGGCCCTCTTCCGATACCGTCCTGGTGCCATGAAGTCCCTGCTGCACATCACCGCGCTCTGCGTCGGCCTGCTCTTTGCCCCCGCCTGCGCCGTCACTGCGTCGGCCGCCGAATCCAAGTCCGACGCCAAGGGCGACCCGACCGAAGCGCCCGCGCTGCCGGCCGATGCCTCCGCCCGCCAGAGCATCCGCCTGGCCGGCCGCACCCTCGACTACACCGCCACCGTCGGCACCCTGCCGGTGCGCGATGACAAGGGCAAGGTGATCGCCGATGTGGTGTTCACCGCCTACACCCTGCCCGGCAAGGACCGGCCTGTGACCTTCGCCCTAAATGGCGGCCCCGGCGCATCGTCGGTCTACCTCAACATGGGCGCGATCGGGCCCAAGGTGGTCACCTTCGGTTCGGAAGGCGACAGCGCCTCGGCACCGGCCACCCTGCACGACAATCCCGGCACGTGGCTGGACTTCACCGACCTGGTGTTCATCGATCCGGTCGGCACCGGCTTCAGCCGCGCCCGCATTGGCGATGACGAGGCGAAGAAGCAGCTGTACAACCCCAGCGCCGACATCGAGTACCTGTCGCGCTCGATCTACGACTGGCTGCTGCGCAACCAGCGCATGGGCGCGCGCAAGTACCTGACCGGTGAAAGCTACGGCGGCTACCGCGGCCCGCGCATCACCCACTACCTGCAGACGCGCCTGGGCGTGGCGATGAACGGCCTGGTGCTGGTGTCGCCGTACCTGAGCCCGACCCTGGAAGACAACGCCGACGTCTCGCCGATGGCGTGGATGCAGACGCTGCCGTCGATCGCGGCGGCGCACCTGGAGCGCCAGGGCAAGCTGACCGACGCGGCGATGCGCGAGGTGGTCGAGTACACACGTGGCGACTACGCGACCGCGCTGATGAAGGGACGCAGCGATCCGCAGGCAACCGAGGCGATGCTGCGCCGGGTGACCGAGATGACCGGGCTGGACCCGCAGTTCGTGCGCCGCGCCGGTGGCCGCCTGGAAACCCAGGCCTACCTGCGCGAGGTGTTCCGCGACAAGGGCACGCTGGGCAGCCGCTACGATTCCAACGTGACCGCGTTCGATCCGTTCCCGAACGATCCGGAACAGCGTGCCAATGATCCGCTGCTGGACAGCATCATCGCGCCGACGACCACGGCGATGGTCGACTTCGTCACCCGCGTGGTCGGCTGGAAGGTCGATGCGCGGTACCAGGCGCTGAACTACGACGTGAACCGGCTGTGGGACCGCGGTGGCGAGCTGCGCCAGGGGGCGGTGACCCAGCTGCGCCAGGCAGTGGCGATCGACCCGCACCTGCAGGTGCTGATCGTGCATGGCTGGAACGACCTGTCGTGCCCGTTCATGGGGTCGATCCTGACGGTGGACCAGATGCCGACGATGGGCAGCAACCCGGATCGGGTGCAGGTGCGCAGCTATCCGGGTGGGCACATGTTCTACAGCCGGGCGGACAGCCAGGCGGCGTTCCGGAAGGATGTGCAGGCGCTGTTCCAGCGCAATTGATGGGTGGTGGTGGCCGGGCCTGCGGCCCGGCACCCGCTGACCGCCACGGCAACGGCAACTTCAACGTCAAAAGCCAGTTTTCCGTGGGCTGGCGAGGTGAGGTGGACAGGCGGGGGACGGCAAAAACTGCTCCTGCGTGCCTCGTAGAGCGCCATCCATGGCGCTCTGCGCCCCCGCCTGTCCACACCACCCCGCCGCTGACAGGTTCCTGGCGCTGTTGGAACTTGTTGCTGTTGGTGGGTGCCGACCGTTGGTCGGCACGGTGGGTACGGAAAAATGATCTGCCCATGAAAAAAGCCCGCCGGATGCCGGCGGGCTTTTTCGTTTATCGGGCTGCTGGCCTCAGGTCCAGCCGAACAGCTCGAACAGCTTCAGGATCAGGTACGCACAGCCGCCGGCGGCGGGAATGGTCAGGATCCAGGCCCAGACGATGCGCTCGATCACGCCGAACCTCAGCGAGCGCGGGTTCTTGGCGAAGCCCACGCCCATGATGGCGGTGGAGATGCTGTGAGTGGTCGAGACCGGCATGCCGAAGTGGGCCGCCAGGGTCAGGATCGTGGCCGAGCTGGTCTCCGCGGCGAAGCCGTGGATCGGGTGCAGCTTGACCATCTTGTGGCCCAGGGTCTTGATGATCTTCCAGCCGCCCGAGGCGGTACCGGCGGCCATCACCACCGCACAGGTCAGCACGATCCACATCGCGATGCCGTCACCGGCGTGCGCGTCCGGGTGCATGAAGGCCAGCCACGACGGCAGGTCGTTCAACGCGCCGGTGGCTTCGGCACCGATCAGGGTCATCGCGATGATGCCCATGGTCTTCTGCGCGTCGTTGTGGCCGTGGGCGAAGCCCATGTAGGCCGCCGAGGCGATCTGCGCCTTGCCGAAGAAGGCATTGACGATGCGCGGGCGCGCCAGGCGGCCGATGGCGCCGCCGATCTTGGCCAGGCCGGCGATGATCGCCCACAGCAGCACCATCACCAGGATGCCGAGCAGGAAGCCGGCGATCGGCGAGGTGATCATCGGCACGAACACCTTCCACAGCAGGCCCTTGTTCTGTGCCCAGCTGCCCAGGCGCTCGGACCAGATCAGCGCGTCCCAGTTGTTGTGGGCCGCGGCCAGGCCGGCACCGCACAGGCCACCGATCAGCGCGTGCGAGGAGGAGGACGGCAGGCCCTTCCACCAGGTGATCAGGTTCCAGATGATGCCGCCCAGCAGCGCGCAGAGGATCACCTGCGGGGTGACGTCCACGACGTTGGTGTTGAGCAGGCCCGAGGCGATGGTGAGCGCGACCGCGGTGCCGGTGAGCGCACCGAGCAGGTTCATGCCCGCCGCCAGCATCACCGCCCAGCCGGGCGAGAGCACTTTGGTCGCCACCACGGTGGCAATGGAATTGGCAGTGTCGTGGAAGCCGTTGATGAACTCGAAGACGAGCGCGGCCAGGATCACCACCAGGACAAGGGTCAACATGCGGCGGCGTCCGTCAGCTGTTCTTCAACACGATCTGGTACGCCACGACGCCAGCCTCGCGGCAGCGGTCGATGGCCTTTTCCAGGATCTCGAAGAATTCCTTCAGCAGGAACATCTGCAGGTTGTCGAGGCGGCCCGAGTAGATGTCACGGTACAGCTCGAGCATCAGGCGGTCGGCCTCGTTCTCCAGCGAGCGCAGCTTCTCGTTCAGCGCGGTCATGCGGTCCAGGTTCATGTGGCGCAGGTCGGCCACCATCTCCACCACCACGCCGGCGGCCTGTTCCAACATCGCCGCGCGCGGCGCGAAGTCGATGTGCTCCAGGTGGGTCGTGGCCAGCGAATAGCGATCGGCGAACTTCTCGATCTGCTTCGGAATCTTGTACAGGGCCGAGCCCAGCGCTTCGATGTCCTCGCGCTCGATCGGGGTCATGAAGCTGTCCACCAGCGCCTGGCTGATCTTGTCCGAGGCCGCGCGCTCGCGCAGGCGGGCCAGCTTGAAGGCGTCCAGCGCCGGCTGGCGATCGGCCTCGCGCAGCATCGAATGCAGCGCCTTGGCAGCGTCATTGGCCGCGACGGCGGCCTCATCGAGCAGGGTGTAGAACTGTTTGCCGGAACCGAAAATGGTCTGCAGAGAGAACATTGAGAAACCTGTCAGCCGTCGCGGGAAGGACGGCACCAGGACGAATTATGACGGCTAGATGACCATTCCGGGTATCCCCGCCCGCCAAGAGGGGGTGACTCCCCCCAACCTGAACAGGTAGTTGCCACCCTGCCACGGGCCTTTGCTAAGATGCCAGCGCGCCCCCGGGCGCACCTTATGGACGACGACCCTAACCCCCCTGCGCCGCGCCGGACCCCGTTCCTGAGCGCCTGCCGCCACTGCAAGCACCCGCCCTCCCTGCCACCAACCGGGGACGATGCCCGTGTTTGAAATGATCCTGATTGTCTTCGCGCTTGTTCTTCTGAACGGCTTCTTTGCCATGTCCGAGATGTCGGTCATGACCTCGCGCAAGAGCCGCCTGAAGCAGATGGCGGCCACCTCCAAGCGCGCAGCCAAGGCGCTGGAGCTCTCCGAGAAGCCCGAAAGCTTCCTGTCCACCGTCCAGATCGGCATTACCGTCATCGGTGTCCTGACCGGCTATCTGGGCGGTGAGGCGCTGGGCGAAGCCTTCGGCGGCTGGATCGAGGGGCTGATGCCCGGCTTTGCCTATGCCGGCAAGATCGGCACGGTGCTGGCCGTCAGCCTGATCACCTTCATCACCCTGATCTTCGGCGAGCTGGTGCCCAAGCGCCTGGCCCTGACCCGGTCGGAGGCCATCGCCGGCCTGGTGGCCATGCCGATGAGCTGGCTGGCCAAGCTGGCCCTGCCCTTCGTCTGGTTGCTGTCCAAGACCACCCAGCTGATGCTGAAGGTGATGGGCCTGGGCCAGGACGAGGCCGCCCAGGTGACCGAAGAAGAGATCCGCATGCTGGTGGCCGAGAGCCACGAGGCCGGCGTGATCGACACCCATGAGCGCGACATGATGAACCGTGTCATGCGCCTGGGCGACCGCACCGCCGACAGCCTGATGACCCCGCGTAATCGCATCGCCTGGCTGGACACCCAGGCGGGGCTGGAGCGCAACCTGGAAATCATGGCCGAGCACGAGTTCTCGCGGTACCCGGTGCTGCGCGACAACGACATGGACGTGGTCGGCATCCTGGAGCTGAAGTCGCTGGCCACGCGCATGGCGCGTGGTGACAACGCGCTGTTCCAGACCCTGCGCGAGCCGCTGTACGTTTCCGAATCGACCCACGCGATGAAGCTGCTGGAGATCTTCCGCGAGGAACAGCAGTCGATGGCGCTGGTGGTGGACGAGTACGGCGAAATCCAGGGACTGGTGACCATCAGCGACCTGATGGGCGCGGTGGTCGGCCGCCTGCAGGCGGTGGAAAACGCCGACGAAGATGCCCTGGTGGTGACCCGCGAAGACGGCTCGCTGCTGGTGGACGGCTCGCTGCCGATCGAGGACCTGCGCGAACTGATCGGCAGCAACGAGCTGCCCGACGCCGAAGACGGCGACTACTACACGCTGGCCGGCATGTGCATCCATTACTTCGGCCGCATCCCGCACGCGGGCGAATACTTCGACTGGGCCGGCTGGCGCTTCGAGGTGGTCGACCTGGATGGCGCGCGCGTGGACAAGCTGCTGCTGCGCACCCTGTCCGACGAGCAGGCCGATGAGCTCACCGCCTGAGTCCAACCAGGCGCCGCACGCCGGATCGGGCGAGCGGCGCCCGACCTACCGCAACGAGGGCATCCGCACCCTGCTGGCGATGTTCGCTTCGGGCGACCCGGCCGAGCACATGCCGCTCGGGCAGATCCTGAAGGACCTGCAGCAGAGCGCCTTCGGCGTATTCCTGTTCGTGGCCATACTGCCCGCCTTCATTCCGATCCCGGGCATGGGCGGCGCGGTCAGCGGGCCGCTGGTGGCGCTGATCGGGCTGCAGATGCTGTTCTGCCGGCGCAAGCCGTGGCTGCCCGGTTTCATTGCCCGCCGCGGGCCGAAGCGCGGCACCATGCACAGCTTCCTGGATCGCATCGACCGTCCGCTGCGGCGGTTGGACCGGATGCTGTCGCCGCGCATGCCGCAGCTGCTGATCCCGCTGCCGGCGCATGCGTTCACCGGCCTGCTGCTGGTGCTGCTGGGCGTGCTGCTGTCGCTGCCGATCCCGTTCACCAACTTCCTGTTCGGCTTCCAGCTGCTGCTGTTCGCGCTGGCGCTGCTGGAACGCGATGGGACGTTGATGCTGTTCAACTGGGTTGCCGGGCTGGTGGCGATCGCCTTCTTCGGCTTCAGTTCCGGGCAGCTGGTGGGCTATACGGTGGAGCTGTTCCAGCGCTGGTTCTGAGTGCTGGCATCCATTTCAACGCCCTGGCAGAGCCGGCCGCTGGCCGGCACTACCCTCCGCGGATGACATGATCATCCACGCATGGCGTGGACCTACTGGATCGCGCGGGCGACATGGACCGATGCGGATATCGCGCGGGCGGCGTAGACCAATGCGTAAGCAGTAGATCCACGCCATGCCTGGATGAAGCCGCGGCAGCGCCGGGCCATGCCCGGCGGAATTGCTCACCGCAGGTCAATGAACCCGTTATCGCCCAGCTGTGCCGGCTCGTCCTGCACCGCCGACAGCACGAAGCTCAGCGCCTTGCCCAGCAGCGTGCCAGGGCCATCCCAGTACTCCGCCGAATCGGCGCGCACGTGGATCAGCCGCAGGTTCGGGTCATCCTTGCCGCCCGGGAAGAACAGCTTCATCGGCGGCGACCACAGCTCTTCGATCTTCGCCCGGTCATCGACGATGCGCGCACGTCCGGCCACCGACACGTACGTGTTCTTCGATGGCGAGGCATAGGCCACGTTGACCCGCGGATTGAGCGCGATCTCGGCCACCTTCGGGCTGTCGGCAGCGGTGGCGAACCAGAGGTCGCCATCGAAGGCGACCTGCTGGGTGCCCAGCGGGCGGCTGTACAGGCGGCCGTCGACGCCGACGGTGGTGAACATCGCCACCTCCACGTCCTTGATCAGTTCGGCCAGCTGGGCAATGTGTTCGGCGCGGGAATCGGCCATGGTGGGGGCTCCGGTTGCAGGAGCCCCATCAGACCCGGTGCGGCTGCAATGCGCCGTGATGCCGATGTTCAGCCCGCGTGGCGGGCGTGCCAGGCCTGCATGGCCAGCTCGAACGAGCGCAGGCGCGCGCGGTGGTCGTACAGGTTGGCGGTCAGCATCAATTCGTCGGGCTTGTGGCGATCGACGAAGGCAGCGATGCCCTCGGCCACCTGCTGCGGATCCCCCAGCACGGTGCAGGCCAGCGCACGCTCCACGCCCAGCTTTTCGTGCGGTTCCCAGAAGGTCTCGATGTCGTCGATCGGGGCCGGAATGCGGCCCGGGCGACCGCGGCGCAGATTGACGAAGCTCTGCTGCTGGCTGGTGAACAGCCGGCGCGACTCGGCTTCGCTGTCACTGGCCACGACATTCAGCGCCAGCATCGCGTGCGGCTGCTTGAGCATGGCCGAGGGGCGGAATTCGCGGCGATAGACGGCCAGCGCTTCATCCATCGCATCGGGCGCGAAGTGCGAGGCAAACGCATACGGCAGGCCCATGGAGGCGGCCATGCGCGCACCGAACAGGCTGGAACCAAGGATCCAGGTTGGCACCCGCAGGCCACCACCGGGCACGGCCTGCACGGCCTGGCCGGGCTGCACCGGCTCAAAGTAGTGCAGCAGCTCGCGCACGTCCTGCGGGAACTGGTCGGCGCTGTCGAAGTAGCGGCGCAGGGCGCGCGCGGTGGGCTGGTCGCTGCCGGGCGCACGGCCCAGGCCGAGGTCGATGCGGTCCGGGTACAGCGACGCCAGCGTGCCGAACTGCTCGGCCACCTGCAGCGGCGCGTGGTTGGGCAGCATGATGCCGCCGGAGCCGACGCGGATGCGCTTGGTGCCGCCGGCCACGTGGCCGATCAGCACGGCGGTGGCCGCGCTGGCGATGCCGGGCATGTTGTGGTGTTCGGCCAGCCAATAGCGGCGGTAGCCCAGCGCATCGGCGTGCTGGGCCAGTTCCAGCATGTTGGCAAAGGCGGCGGTGGTATCGCTGCCCTCGCAGACCGGGGCCAGGTCGAGGATCGACAACGGGATCATCAGGCGTACTCCGTCACAAGATGTCCCCTTGCATGGGGTCGGGACGGGGCCACGGCCAGTGACGGTGGCAGGATGCTGATTCCTGCGGGGCGGGTGTAGAGCCGAGCCGATGCTCGGCTGCTGTTGGACCACGAAAGGCAGCCGAGCATGGGCTCGGCTCTACTTTTCACCGCTCAACGGCAGCCGAGCATGGGCTCGGCTCTACAGAGTCGCGCGGTCAGAACGCGCTGGAGCGCGGCGCGGCCAGCGGTTCGTCGACCATCGGCTGCAGCGCCGCATCCAGCGCCACGCGCTCATCGAACACGAAGCAGCGGCCCTGGTAGCCCTCGCCGCCCACTTCCTCGAAGTAACCAAGGATGCCGCCGTCGAGCTGCAGCACGTTGTCCATACCGTCGTTGACCATCCACAGCGCCGCCTTCTCGCAGCGGATTCCACCGGTGCAGAAGCTGACCACGGTGCTGCCCTTCAGCGCCTCGCGGTGCGGCGCCAGTGCCTCGGGCAGGTCGGTGAACTTGTGGATGGGCAGCACCAGCGCGTCCTTGAACGTGCCGTACTCCACTTCCTGCAGATTGCGCGTATCGAGCATCACCACCGGTTTGCCGGCATCGTCGTGGCCCTGGCGCAGCCAGCGCTGCACGGTGGCCGGGTCCACGGCCGGCGCGCGCGGGTACTCCAGCGGCTGGCCGTCATCACGGCGGAAGCTGATGATCTCGCCCTTGACCTTGGCCTTCAGGCGCGCGAACGGCTGGTGCTCGCTGAAGCTGGTCTTGACCCGCACGTCGGCAAAACGCGCATCGGCATGCAGGGCGGCGTAGAAACCCTCGATCGCCTCCGGTGCACCGGCCAGGAACAGGTTCAGGCCCTCGCCCGCCACCAGGATGGTTCCGCGCAGCTCCGCGGCCTCGGCACGCGCCAGCAGCTGGTCGCACAGGACCTGGGGGGCGTCGATGACGGCGAAGTGGTAGGCAGCGGTATTGGCGATCATCCCGCCATTTTAGCGCCTCGCGCCCGCACAGGCAGATTCAGGGGTCAGAGCCCTCCGCACGGCGGAGGCATCCGACCCCTTGCCGGCCAGCGGCCGGCACCACCACGGGGGCTCAGCCCCGCAACAGCACGAACGGCAGCAGCACCAGCGCCGCCGCCACCACCATGCCCAGCAGCACCAGCGCCACGAACACCGGCCTGCGCCGCAGCAGGCTGCCGAACGTCTCGGCCGTGCCCTCGCGCAGCGCCTGCTCGCGCTCGGCACGCACCCGCACCCCGCGCGCCGCCTGGTACTCGGCCATCAGCGCCTTCGCCCGCGGCTGGTCGGCATCCTCGCTCAGCCACAGGCCGCCGTTGGAAATGCCCCACGGGCTGGGTTCGGTGCGGTACCAGGCGATGCCGTGCTGGTCCAGCAGCGTGCAGACGTCGGCGTATTCGTCGTCACCGACGTTGCGGAGATTGAGCAGGAGTTTGGCCATGCGACCATGATACCCGGCACCGATGCGCTACCCTTGCCGCCCCCGACACCACCCATCCCGGAGACGCCCGATGCGCCGCCTGCTGCTCCCCCTGCTGCTGTCCCTTGTCGCCGCCGGCTGTGCCCGCGAACCGGCCGGCCCGCCCCCGGGTGGCACCCTGACCACTTTCGAGCGCATCGACACCCAGGTCGGCACCGGCGCCGAAGCCGTCCCCGGCCAGAAAGTCTCGGTGCACTACACCGGCTGGATCTACGACCAGCGCACCGAAAGCAAGCATGGCAAGACCTTCGACAGCTCGGTCGGCCGCGGCGAGCCCTTCACCTTCACGCTCGGCGCCGGCCAGGTCATCCGCGGCTGGGATGAGGGCGTGGCCGGCATGAAGGCGGGCGGCAAGCGCACCCTGATGATTCCTCCGGCCTATGGCTATGGCGACCGCGGCATCGGCCCGATCCCGGCCGGTTCCTCGCTGGTGTTCGATGTCGAGCTGCTCGATGTCAAACCGTAATGCCGCTGCACCGCGCCGGGTCGCCGTCATCGGCGGTGGACCGGCCGGCCTGTTCGCCGCCGAACGCCTGCGCGCGGCCGGGCTGGACGTGGACCTGTACGAGGCCAAGGGTTCACCCGGCCGCAAGTTCCTGATCGCCGGCAAGGGTGGGCTCAACCTGACCCATTCCGACCCGCGTCCGTTGTTCGACAGCCGCTACCGCGAACAGTCCGCTGCCGTCGGCCAGTGGCTGGATGGCTTCGACGCCCAGGCGCTGCGTGACTGGGCCGCCGGCTTCGGTGTGGAAACCTATGTGGGCAGCTCCGGCCGCGTGTTCCCGGTCGACCGCAAGGCGGCGCCGCTGCTGCGTGGCTGGGTGCGCCGCCTGAAGGAACAGGGCATGCGCCTGCATGCCAACCATCGCTGGACCGGATGGAACGAGGACGGCGCGCTGTGCTTCAGCACCGGAGACGGCCCGCTTGAGGTGCATGCTGATGCCACCGTGCTGGCCCTGGGCGGCGGCAGCTGGCCGCAGCTGGGCAGCGATGGTGCATGGGTCGCGCCGCTGCAGGCGCGCGGCGTGGACATCGCCCCGCTGCAGTCGGCCAACTGCGGCTTCGACGTGGACTGGACCCCGTTCTTCGCACAGCGCAATGCCGGCGCACCGCTGAAGCCGGTAGTCGCGCACTGGATCGACATCCACGGCCAGCCGCACTCGCTGCAGGGCGAATGCGTGGCCAGCGAGTACGGCATCGAAGGCAGCCTGGTCTACGCGCTGGCCGCCGATCTGCGCGAGACCCTCAACCGCGATGGCTACGCCATCCTGTGGCTGGACCTGGTGCCGGGCCGCGATCAAGCGCGCCTGCTGGCCGACCTGTCGCGCCCGCGCAAGGGCCGCAGCTTCGGCGAACACCTGCGCCGCCAGGCGGGACTGGATGCGGTGAAGACCGCGCTGGTGTTCGAGATCCTGGGCAAGAACGCCGGCAACGACCTGAGTGCTGTGGTCGCGACGCTGAAGCGCCTGCCGCTGCGCCTGCTGCGCCCGCGGCCGATGGCCGAAGTGATCAGCACCGCCGGTGGCGTGCGCCTGCAGGCGCTCGATGATCGCCTGATGGTGCGCGCCCTGCCCGGCGTGTTCTGTGCTGGCGAGATGCTGGACTGGGAAGCGCCGACCGGCGGTTACCTGCTGACCGCGTGCTACGCGAGCGGGCTGCGTGCGGCCGAGGGTGCCATCGCGTGGCTGGCGGGGCGCTGACCCGGGTTTTATAGCGCCGAGCCCATGCTCGGCTGCATGTGTAGAGCCGAGCCGATGCTCGGCTCGATCAACGGCAGCCGGGCATGGGCTCGGCTCTACGCGTTCCGGTGCATGCGCACCGAGGCCAAGGCCACTCCGCTGGGATGCGGGTAGGCTTCCTCGACCCCGGCGATGAAGCCCTGCCGTTGATAGAACGGCACGGCGTTGAGCGAGGCCGACAGCACCACCTCACGCGCCGGATCGGCCAGTGCCAGCAGGCGCTGCATGAGAGCCTGGCCGATGCCCTGCCCGCCCTTGTCCGGATCGACGAACAGCGCATCGACCTCGTTGCCGGCGGCATCGAACACCCCAAAGCCCAGCAGGGTGCCCTGCCCGTCCTCGGCTACCACGCAACCGCCCTGCGCCAGCAGGCGTTCGTACTGCGCCGGAGGCGGCGAGGCTGACCACGGCGCGATCACCTCGGGCGGGTAATGACTGCTGCAGGTTTCGCGTACGCAGCGCGTACGCAGGGCCCACAACGTGGCCACGTCATCGGCGGTGCCGGTCCTGAACTGCATGGTGCCTCCTGGGATCTTCGCTCCAACTCGCAATGCCGGACCGAAGGGCAGCCGAGCATTGGCTCGGCTCTACAACAACACGTTACCGCGACTTGCTCGCGCGCAACGCCTGGATGCGCGGCGGCGGCTGGAACGAATCGCTGCGCGCTTCGGCCCAGAACGAATGGAACACCGCGTGGTCCGGCACCTTGTGCAGCAGCTCGCCCGGTTCGAGGTAGCGGTACAGCGAGGCCAGCGAACGAATTTCGACCGGCGAAACACGACGCAGGATGTGCTCCGGCCCCAGCTCGGCCGGGTCGTTCAGACCGGCCGCGCACAGCAGTTCCTTCAGCGCATGCAGGGTGTGCTCGTGGTAGCTGTGCACGCGCGTGGCCTTGTCCGGTGCGTCCAGATGCTTCCAGCGCGCCGGGTTCTGGGTGGCGATGCCGGTGGGGCACTTGTCGGTATGGCAGCTGAGCGACTGGATGCAGCCCAGCGCGAACATGAAACCACGACCGGCATTGCACCAGTCCGCGCCGAGCGCGATGGTGCGGGCGATCTCGAAGGCACTGGTGATCTTGCCGGCCGCACCGATGCGGATGCGCTCGCGCAGGTCCAGGCCGACCAGGGTGTTGTGCACCAGCAGCAGCGCTTCGTGCATCGGCACGCCCACGTGGTCGACGAATTCGGCCGGGGCCGCACCGGTGCCACCTTCCGCACCATCGACCACGATGAAATCGGGCAGCAGGCCGGTCTCCTGCATGGCCTTGGCAATGCCGAACCACTCCCACGGGTGGCCGATGGCCAGCTTGAAGCCCACAGGCTTGCCACCGGACAGCTCCCGCAGGCGGGCCACGAACTGCAGCAGTTCCACCGGCGTGGAGAACGCCGAATGGCGCGACGGTGACACGCAGTCCACGCCCATCGGCACGCCACGGGTGGCGGAGATCTCGGCAGTCACCTTCGGCGCCGGCAGCACGCCACCGTGGCCCGGCTTGGCACCCTGTGACAGCTTGATCTCGATCATCTTGACCTGATCGTGGGTTGCATTGGCAATGAAGCGCTCCTCGCTGAAACCGCCCTTCTCGTCGCGGCAGCCGAAATAGCCCGAGCCGATTTCCCAGACCAGGTCGCCGCCCATCTCGCGGTGGTACGGCGAAATCGAGCCCTCACCGGTGTCGTGGTAGAAACCGCCGCGACGCGCGCCGTCGTTCAGTGCGCGGATCGCGTTGGCGGACAGCGAGCCGAAGCTCATCGCCGAGATGTTGAACACGCTGGCCGAATAGGGTTTGGCACAGGTGGGACCGATCAGCACGCGGAAATCATGCGCGGCAATGGTGGTCGGTGCCAGCGAATGATTGATCCACTCATAGTCCACCGCGTAGGTGCTGCGCAGGGTACCGAAGGGCACCGTGTCCATCTCGTTCTTGGCGCGCTGGTAGATCAGCGCACGCTGCTGGCGCGAGAACGGCACGTCCTCCAGGTCGCTCTGCACGAAGTACTGGCGGATTTCCGGGCCGATGGACTCCAGCCCGTAGCGGAAGTGCGCCATCACCGGATAGTTGCGGCGCAGGGTGCTGCGTTTCTGCAGCAGGTCCCAGGTGCCCAGTGCCACCATCGCGGCGGTCAGGCCGACGCCCCAATACCAGGCCGGCCAGATCGTGGCCAACCACAGGCACAGGGGAAACAGCAGGATGGCGAGCAGGTAGACGATATACCGATGCATGGCGTTCCTCGGTTGCAACCGCCACAGTCTACCGTGCGGGTGTCTACAGGCGGTCGTCGACCACGCGGCGCGGCCAGGCCGACTTCACGTCGTAGACCAGCCCGCCCGGCGCCAGCAGCGCGCGGATTCCATCTTCATCCAACGCCTTGAAGCTGGCATGGGCCACCGCCAGCACCACCGCGTCGTACTGCCCGGCCTGCGGCTCGGCGATCCAGTGCACGTTGGCGTCAGCGAGGGCCGCCGGCCCCACCCACGGGTCGCTCACCTGCACCTGTGCGCCGGCCGACTGCAGGCGCTGGGCCAGTTCCAGCGCGCGGCTGTTGCGCAGGTCCGGGCAGTCCTCCTTGAAGGTCACGCCCAGCACCAGGATGCGCGACTGCGCTGCCGCACGACCGCGCTCGGCCAGCATCGCCAGCACGCGGGTGGCGACGTGTTCGCCGACACGGTTGTTGACCTGCCGCGCGGTGTGGATCAGGTCCGGGTGGAAGCCAACGCTCTCAGACTTGTGCAGCAGATAATACGGGTCCACGCCGATGCAGTGGCCGCCGACCAGACCGGGCCGGAACGGCAGGAAATTCCACTTGCTGCCCGCAGCGTCCAGCACATCCTGGGTGTCGATGCCGAGCCGGTCGAAGATCAGCGCCAGCTCGTTGACCAGGGCGATGTTGACGTCACGCTGGATGTTCTCCACCACCTTGGCCGCTTCAGCCACGCGCATCGACGGCGCTGGGAAGGTGCCGGCAGCGATGATGCGCTGATACAGGCCGTCGACCACCGACGCGACCGCCGGGGTCGACCCGGAGGTGATCTTGCGGATGTCGGCCAGGCGCCGCTGGCGATCACCCGGACTGACCCGCTCGGGGCTGTAGCCGCAGTAGAAATCCTCGTTGAAGCGCAGTCCCGACCCCTCTTCCAGCAGCGGCACACAGACTTCCTCGGTGGTGCCCGGGTAGACCGTGGATTCGTAGATGACCAGGTCGCCGGCGCGCAGATGGCTGGCCACCAGGCGCGTGGCCGAGCGCAGTGGCTCCAGGTCCGGCTGCTCGTACGCATCGATCGGCGTGGGCACGGTGACGATGTAGACGTTGCAGGCGTCGAGCTGCGCAGGGTCGCTGCTGTAGCGCAGCTGCACGGCCGCGGCCAGCTCCTCCGGCTCCATCTCCAGCGTGTGGTCCTGGCCGGTGCCCAGCTCGGCGATGCGTACCGCGTCGATGTCGTAACCCAGCGTGGGAATGTGGCGGCCGAATGCCACCGCCAGCGGCAGGCCGACATAGCCCAGCCCGACCACGGCCGGCAGCGGCTGCTGTGCGGCGCCGATGGGCGCGCTCATGGGCGATGCCCCGTGGGCAGCGACAGGGTCTGGGTCATCCGGGTGTCCGCGGTGAAGGCAAGCATGGCCGCAAGGTTAACCGCCGCGGCGGCGACAGGCTACGCCGGGCTCAGGAGCCCAGGCTGACCGCGGCCGGTTCCAGTTCGCCGTGGCCGCCGGTCCAGGCCTCCAGCAGCAACGCGAAACCGTGGTTGCTCGACGGCGGCGCGTTGTCGAAGCCCGTCCACGGCGCGGCCACGATGCTGTCCAGCGTGGCCGCATCGATCATACGGTTGGCCATGGTCCAGCGCGGGAACCAGCGCGACTGCAGCGCACCTGCAGCCAATTCGCTGACGCCGCCGTGACGGCGCGCATTGAAGATGCGCGCATGCACCAATGCAACGCCATCGCGCGGCCCTTCGATGTACTGCAGGAAGCGGGTGCCATCGAACGTCAGCACACCGGTGACGCCGGCCATGCGGTTGAAGGTGGTCGCGTCGGCCAGCAGCGCATCGATGTCAGACACCTCCAGCCCTTCCCGGGCCGTGCTGACGTAGGCAAACGCATGCAGCGCCATCTCCACCCCTCCCCTTCCCTGATAAAGGGAAATATGACAGGAAGCACGGGGACTTCAAGCGCTGGCTATTCCGGCGGCGCCTCGATCAGGTAGCCGCGCTGCGCCAGTTCTTCCAGGTAGCCTTCGCCCAGCAGCTGGCTGACCGGCACCGTTGCAAACGTGCCGGCATGTCTGGCCAGCGCGGCATCGGCCGCCTGCAACCAGCGCGCGCGCACCTGCTGCGGCAGGTTGCTCCAGCCACGGCGGCGCACGAACGCCGAGTCCTGAAGCATTTCTCGGCAACTCTGCGCCATCGTCGAGGAAGACAGGCGCTTCAACGCGGCGACATCACCCAGCGCCCAGGCATTGGCGCGCTCGCGCAGCACCGGCGCCTGGAACTCCACCGTGTCGAGCGTGCGCTCGAAGCACGCGCGGTCATCCACTTCCGAGGCCTGCAGTTCCTTCAGCGCGCCACGGATGTCGTCGATCTTCAGCTTCACCTGCACGTCTTCCGGCTGCAGATCGTGCGCCTTGTAGACGCGCTTCAGTGCGTCCTTGACCTGCTTGCTGTCGCGCAGGCCATTGCGCTTGAGGAAGGCCTGGTACAACCGGCCGGAGGCCACCAGCGGGCGCTCCTTCTCAACGCTGCGATCATTGCCGAGGTAGGTCTGTTTCAGGCCCAGCCAGCGCGCATAGGTCGGCGCCGGCAGCAGCTGGTCCAGCGTGCGCCCCTGCGGGTCACGCGCGGTCTTCTTCGCCAGCGGCAACAGGGTCAGGCCCTTGAAGAAGCCGATCTTGGCGTCTAATCCAAAACCAGGGTCGCCCAGCACATGATCGACCCCGGCGATGGTGCGTTCGACTTCATCCGACCGCCATTCCACGCGCGCCGGCAGCGGCGATACCGTACCGAGGATCCACAGCACATGCCCTTGCGGGCCGGTCACTTTCCACAGTCCCGGACCCGGCTGTTCACCGGTGACCTGCACGGTATCCAGATCGACCACCGCGTCAGGCCCTGCGGGCGGTGGTGCCGGCCGCGCCGACACGACCCCTGCGGCCAGCCACACGGCCAGCACCAGCCCACACTGCATCCACTGCCTGCCACATCCGCGCATGTCGCCATTCCCGGGAGAGTGGGCGGACTGTAACCAGCGCCGCAGCCGGCTGCGTAAAAGCCGCGTTATCCGCCGGCGCGGGCAGCGATTCCGTTACAATCGGCGCGCGCTGCAGGCCCGGATGGCGAAACTGGTAGACGCATCGGACTTAAAATCCGCCGGGGGCAACCCCATGCCGGTTCGATTCCGGCTCCGGGCACCACGCGCAACACGCCTCAGATCGCCCGCGAATACCGCGGCTGTTCCTGCGCAACGCGCAGATACGGATCGAAGCACATCGCCAGCAGCCGCAGCAGCGGCCGCCCCGGCGCACTGGCGCGCACCACCCCATCGCTGTACTCGGCCAGGCCATCACGCTGCAGCCGCTGCACGGCCTGCAGATCCTGCGCGAAGTACTCCTCGAACCGCACCCCGTGGCGCTGGCCCAGGGCATGCCCATCCACCTCGCCCTGGCACATCAGCTGCTGGATCAGCTCGGCGCGCAGCTGGTCGTCCTCGCTGAGCGCGACCCCGCGCCAGACCGGTAGCTGGCCCTGGTCCACCGCCGTTTCCCACGAGGGCAGATCGCGCGGGTTCTGGCTGTAGGTGGCGCCCACGTGGCTGATGGCACTGACCCCCAGGCCCAGCAGGTCGGTGTCGGCGTGAGTGGTGTAGCCCATGAAATTACGGTGCAGCTGACCGGCACGCTGCGCGCGCGACAGGTCCTCCTCGGGCAGCGCGAAATGGTCCATGCCGATGTACTGGTAGCCCGCTGCGGACAGGCGTTCGACCGCAAGCCCCAGCAGGGCCAGCTTGTCTTCCGGCGAGGGCAGCCGGCTCTCGTCGATCTGCCGCTGTGCGCGGAACAGGTGCGGCAGATGCGCGTAGCCATACACCGCCAGGCGGTCCGGGCGCAGCGCCAGCACCAGCTCCAGTGTGTGTCCGAAGCCTTCCAGGCTCTGCCCGGGCAGGCCGTAGATCAGGTCGACGTTGACCGAGCGCATGCCGCTGTCACGGCAGGCGCGCAGGATGTCCAGCGTCTGCCGCACGCCCTGCACGCGGTTGATCGATTCCTGCACCTGCGGGTCGAAATCCTGCACGCCGAGGCTGGCGCGGTTGAAGCCCAGGCGCGCCAGCATCGCCACGTCGCCGGCATCGACGAAACGCGGGTCCAGTTCGATGGAGAAATCGCGCTGTGACGAGTCACTGAAATCGAAACGGCGACGCAGCCCTTCCACCAGCGTGGTCATGGCCTCGGCATCGAGGAAATTGGGCGTGCCGCCACCCAGGTGCAGCTGGATCACTTCGCGTCCGTCATCGAACTGCGGCGCCAGCAGGTCCGCCTCGGCCAGTACCCGCGCCACGTAGCTGTGGCCACGGCCGCGATCGCGGGTGATCACCCGGTTGCAGCCGCAGTAGAAGCACGGGCTGGAGCAGAAAGGCACGTGCACATACAGCGACAGCGCGCGCGCCGTCTGGTTGCTGTCGGCGATCGCCTGGCGCAGGGCCGGCGCGTCGAAGCCATCGTGGAAATGCGGCGCGGTCGGATAGGAGGTGTAGCGCGGCCCCGGCCGGTCATGCCGGCGCAGCAGATCAGGGTCGAAGGTCCAGGCCAGGCCACCAGCAGCGGGAGAGAACGTGTCCATGGCGCCAGCATCGCGCCGGCGCGGTGCCCCCGCCTTGACCTGGATCAATCCTGGCCGCGGACGCCCAGCACCGGCAGGCCCACCTGCGGCCAGCGCAGCATCTGGTAGCGGCGCCAGAAGGTCTCGGCGATGCGCTTGGCCACGTCGTCGGCCAGCGCCTGCATCGGCGGGTTGCCGCACTCGGCCGTGGTCCTGTGGAACAGCACCAGCCAGCGGTCGAACAGATCCTTGTCCAGGTCGATGGCCATGTGCTTGGACATCGGCGAACCGCTGAAGCGGCGGGTCCCGCGCAGCATGGCCGACCAGAAATCGACCAGCTGGGCCAGGTGTGAGGGCCAGTCATGGACATGCCCGTTGAACACCGGCCCCAGCCGTTCCTCCTCGCGCACCCGTGCGTAGAAATCGTGGACCAGACGGGTCACTTCCTCTTCGCTGCACAGCGCCAGCGAGGCGACGGGAAGTTCGGTCGGGGAGGGTGCGTTCATCGGGTTACCCAGTACGGATCGGCAGTGTGCCGAAGGCGGCGGCTGCCGCTGTTGATCCAGATCAATGTCTGCGCGGACAGGCCCGCCTAGGCTGACGCGCTTGCAGGACGCATGCCCTGCGGATGCTGCGCCGACAACCGCGAAGTATACGCGCCGCCCTCTTCCTCAGACCTGGGACAGCATGAACACATCGTCTTCCGGCCGCCGCCAGCAGCTGATCCAGCACTGGGGCGCGGTCCTCTGGCCCAGCTTCATCGCCGCCGGCCTGGCCAGCGTGGTGTTCTTCGCCTTCGTCGATCCCTTGCGGCTGCAGGCGATCAGTTTCCCGGGCATCACGATCAGCCGTGAACTGGGCTACACCGCGGGCTTCTTCATGTTCTGGGCGGTCACCGCGCTGTCCAGTGCAGTGACCGGCTACCTGCTGCGCCCGATCGGCGATGGCGACGACGATGAGCTGCCACTGGGATGAGCTGCGCCCCCCCCTCCCTGCCGCGCCCCTGGCGCTGGCGTGGCGCCCTCAGTGCCACGCTGCTGGCGCTGTTCTACGTGCTGCCCTGGCTGCGCTGGGATGGACGCCAGGCGCTGCTGCTCGATCTCGCCGCGCGCCGCTTCGATCTGTTCGGCTGGACGCTGTGGCCGGATGACATCGGCATGCTGCTGGGCCTGCTGGCGGTGCTTGCCGTGGGCCTGGCCCTGCTGACCCACCTGGCCGGCCGGATCTGGTGCGGCCACGCCTGTCCGCAGACCCTGTGGATGCGCGCCTTCGACGGCATCGCCCGCACGCTGGCGCAAGGACTCCCCCCCCGCGCGGCCACGGTCGCGACCCGACTGTGCTGGGTGCTGCTCTCGCTGTGGACCGGCATCACCTTCGTCGGCCTGTTCAGCCCCATCCACGGCCTGTTCGGCCTGCCCTCCGCAAGCGGCTGGAGCGGATGGAAAGTGTTCTGGGTGCTGTTCTATGCGGGGGCCACCTACGGCAATGCCGGCTTCCTGCGCGAACAGGTGTGCCGTTCGCTGTGCCCGTTCGCACGACTGCAGCCGCTGCTGACCGATCCGCATACCCCGCGCATGCTGTATGACGCGCGGCGCGGCGAACCCCGTGGCGGCCGACCCACCGCACTGGGCGGCGTGCAGGCGCGCGGCCGTGGCCTGCTCGACCCGGTCACTGCACAGGACTACGTGTTCCGTGCCGCCCATCCGCTGCTGGCGGGACCGATGCCCACCTTCAGTGCGGACCGACTGGGGGATTGCACCGACTGCGCGGCCTGCGTGACGGCCTGTCCGATGCAGCTGGACATCCGCCATGGGCCCCAGGCCGATTGCCTGGCCTGCGGCTCCTGCCTGGAAGCGTGCGCGCAGCAGCAGCACCGCGCCGGCTTCGGCCCGGGACTGGTGCGCTACTGCAGCCCGCAGGCAATGGCCGGGCAGGCGCCGCGCTGGTGGCGCACACGCACCACCGTGCTGGCATCCCTGCTGGCGGCCCTGCTGGCGTGCGGCGCCTGGTGCCTGTGCTGATTCAACGCGGGCGGCTATTGCCGTCCGGCGGCACCAGCTGGGCACGGCGGACGATGCCGAGCTGCTCGATGATCAGCGCCAGATCGTTGGTCACTTCGGTACGCTCGGTTCCCTGCGGAACCAGGCGATCAAGCACCTGCTGGTAGGTATCCCAGAACGCCGGACCGCATCCGTGTTTGTGATAACTGGCTTCCAGTTCGCGGCGTACCCGTTCAGCCAAGCCATGCATGCCGTATTCCATACGACCTCCGTTGGACTTGTCCTGCATTCGTTGACGGTCAACCGATCTACGTGCGTGGTACTGAAAGAGGCCCGGCGTTCACAACCGGCTGATGCCAATTAGTCATAATTTTCACGACAGGTCAATTACAGAGTGCGACTTTTGTGATTGAAATTATTAATCGTTCATGATCTGAGTAGCAGGGTCGCCCTGCCCCGCCGCCGCGCCAAAGCCGACACCCTCGCCTGACACGCGTTCCGCAGCGCCCCTGCCGCGCCTGTTTCAATCGAATTCAACTATGGCGATAAGCGCACTTAACAAAGTGGGATAACCACGCTAACCGCGACAGTTTCAGTCGTTACTTAGATGGTTTCTACCTGATCGCTCTTTTCCGCAGGGAACAGACTGGGATAGCGCTGCTGCAGCATGTAGCGCCGCAGCGGCGGAATCGGAAAGTCGCGGGGCCATTGCGAGACAGCGGATCGGCTGATTCCAAAGAGCCTGGCCAGCTCGGCGTCGGTCTCCAGGCCCAGCCGGTTGCGCACCTGACGCTTGCACCAGATTTCGTCCATTTTCGATCTCTTTCGTCATCAGACTTATTCTGGTGGCAAGGATTCTTTTGAATCCACGCGTTAAGCTGGCTTGCATAGATGAATACTCTTGGACAACGACTCGCCGCCGCCATGAAGGATGCCGGGCACCCCCGCCCGGCCGACCTGGCCCGCGCTGCGCAAAGCACCACCGCCACCGTCAGCAACTGGCTCAACGACAACGTCAAGGCCGACCACGTAAAAGCCGAGCAGCTCTTCCGCATCGCCGATGCAGTGAAGATGGATCCGCGCGAACTGCTGTTTGGTCCGGTCGATGGCGCGGTCGGCGAACGCGGCAGCGCCTATATGTACCTGCCCAGCGAGGCCTATCTGGATGTCTGGGAAACCGCCTATGAGCTGGTAGCCAACATCCTCGACCGGCGCGGGCTTGATGTTGGTTTCCGCCGGCAGGCATCGCTGGGATTGATGGCCAACGATCTGCTGCGCGAGGGCATCAGCCGCAGCAAGGTCGCCCGCGTGGTCGCCACCGCCCTGCCCTGACAGATTTACGCCCAGCGCCGCGTCGCGCTGGTAGCATGGCGCGTGATGGGGATGGGGCTCCCCCGATAACCGCCTGAGATGGCTGATGGCTCCTGTTGTTGACGAACCCGGCGTTCGTCGATGGCAGGCCGTGCCCGCCATTGCATACGCCGTCGATCCTGCGAACAAGCACTCGAGGCAAACGATGCAAACACTGAACAACTATGTCCTGGTCTTCCTGGGAGGCGGCGCGGGCGCGTGCCTGCGCCACGCCTGCAACCTGCTCGGCGCGCGCGTCGCCGTCGGCAGCCCGTGGCCCTGGTCGACCTTCCTCATCAACATCAGCGGCGCACTTCTGATGGGCGTGGTGGTGGAGGCCTTCGCCCTGCGCAATGGCGCCTCGCCGCAGCTGCGGCTGCTGCTGACCACGGGCATCCTCGGTGGCTACACCACCTTCTCCACCTATTCGCTGGAAATCGGCCTGCTGCTACAGCGCGGCCAGCACGGGCTGGCGGCGCTGTATGCCGGCGGCTCGGTTGCACTTGGCCTGGCCGGTCTGTTCGGCGGCATGAAGCTGGCCCGACTCGCGCTGGGCTGAACGCTCAGGCGGCGCTGGCGCGATCCTGTTCGCGCCACTGCCGCGGCGACTGCCCGGTGTGTGCCTTGAACGCACGCGACAATGCGGCTTCGCTGCCGTAACCGACGTCGTCGGCAATCCGCTTCAATGGCCGCCCCTGGCGCAGCGCCTGCTGGGCCAGGCTGACGCGCCAGCCCTGCAGGTACTGGCCCGGCGTGATCCCCATCGCCTCACGGAAACTGGCGGCGAATACGCTGCGCGACATGCCGGCCGTTTCGGCCAGGTCCTCCAGCGTCCAGGCCTGCGCCGGCGCCTCGTGCACGGCCACCAGGGCCAGGCGCAGGCGCGGGTGGCCGAGCCCGGCAAACAGGCCGCCGCGCATCTGCCCGGCTTCCATCAACTGCCGCAGCACCTGGATCATCACTACTTCGAACAGGCGGTTGACCATCACCGTGCGCCCGCAGCGCTGCTCGAAAGCCTCCTCGAACAGCAGATCCAGCGCGGCGCTGCCGCCCTGCAGATCCGTCAGCGGCATGCAGATGAAATCGGGCAACGCTGCGCTGATCGGATTGAGCCGGCCGCCTTCGAAATGCAGGTTCGCGCAGGCCATGTCGGCACCGTGCCGCGGGTCGGTACTGAAGCGGTGCGGCATCGGCCGCGGGTACAGCAGCAGGCTGGGCACATCGACCTGCACGGTCTGCTGGCCATGGCTGACCTGCACCGGCCCGCGCCGCACCAGGTGCAGCTGGCCTGCCTCATCCTCGCCCGGCAGGCTGTTGATGCCGCACAGCGCGCCGGCATGGAACACCGAGGCGTTGACCGCAAAACGTTCCAGAAGGGTGGCGAGGCGGTCGACCATGGCAGGACTCCGGATCAAGCATGTGATGGCTGATGCGACCTATCGTATCGAATCTGCCTGCACCATGCCGTTGGCGGCATGGCGGACCACCCTGAGCCCCTCTCCCGGCGTTGGCGCAACGAAGTGACGGGTGATCTGCTCGAATTCCGCGTCGCCGGCCTGGCCAGTGCGTTGGACGGGAAATCGAGCACCACCGACACCTCGGCCCGCAGCAACGCCTGCAGATGCGGGGCCAGCACGCTGCGCAGCAGGGCTGCACTGAAGACTGCCGCTGTAGGTCAAGGCCTCCATGCACGTGAGTCGGCGGTCGCAGCGCTACGATGAGGCACGCCGCACTCCGCGTCGCGCACTTCATTCCACTGCCCTGTGAGCCCATGGCCTTCTTCAAACGACTGAGCGACACCCGCTACCTGCCGACCGCACACGTGGGCGGCGCCTGGAACACCAACGAGCAGCACATCGCCCCGGCGATGGGATTGCTCGCGCATCACCTGGAACGCGACGCCGTCGCGCGCGGCCACGGCTTCCTGATCGGCCGCCTGTCCTACGATATTCTCGGCACCATTCCGATCGAAGCGATGGACGCACACGTGCAGGTACTGCGCGGCGGCCGCACCATCGAACTGGTGGAAGCCACCCTCAGCCACCAGGATCGCGCCGCCCTGCGCGTGCGTGCGTGGCTGATGCGCCCGAACGATACCGCAGCGATTGCCGGTACCCCGCTGGCGCGCATTGCCGCAGCCGAGACCATGCCCGAATGGAACCCGGCGACGGTGTGGCCGGGCGGCTTCATCGAGAACGTGCAGATCCGCCGCGATGACTACGGCCCCGGTCGTGCGACCTACTGGGCACGCGCGAGGCAGGCGCTGCTGGACGGCGAGACGGTGAGTCCGCTGGCCCGCGCAGCCACCCTGTTCGACCTGTCCAACGGCATGGCCGTGCGCGCCGATCCCAAGGACATCGCGTTCCCGAACCTGGACCTGACCGTGCACCTGTTCGGCACGCCGCAGGGAGACTGGTTGGGCTTCGACACCTCGGTGTCGTTCGGCAGCGAAGGCATCGGCCTGACCAGTACGGTGCTGCACGACGAACGTGGCCCGATCGGCAGCATCGGCCAGGTGCTGACCGTGCGCCCCTGAGCGCAGCCGCGCAGTTGCAAGGGGTGGCGTCAGCCGCCCAGCGTGCCCATGGTGAAGGTGTAACCCGAGCGCATCAGGAAATCGCGCATGCGCATTTCTGCGCGGCGCGGTGATGGCAGATCGGAGGGCCCATACAGCGCGTAGACCACGCCCGAGCCTTCGATGCTCTCACGGCGCACGCCGCAATGGCGCGTTTCGGCCGCGATCACCCAGCCGTCCTTCAGTTGATCCGGCCCGATCGACTGACCGTTCTTGAGCCGGAATGTCAGCCAGCGCACATCCGCAGTGGATCTGCTCATCGCTGGCCTGCCGCGTGCTGCATGCGGTCTTGCATGTCCCTGCGTGCCATTGCTGCTCCCGAGTGCCGATGCTTGACGATACCCCCTTGCAATGTCGCCCCGGTTTGAGATTGGCCCGGTGCTGGTTCAGTACGCGTTGGACGCCGGCGCGGCGTACTGCTGCTGCACGCGCCCTTCCTGCTCGCGGCGGGCGGACGCGCAGCGCTCGCGCGCCGTGGACATCTGCGCGTCGGCGGCAACGCGTTCAGAACTCAGCGACTGCTGCAGGCTGGACATCTGCGCACGGATGCCCGACTCGAGCGTGGCATTGGACAGTGGTCTGCTGGCCTCCGCAGGTGCGCTGTGGGCAGCTGCCAGCTGTCGGTCCAGTTCGGCGATCTGTCGGTTGACAGACTGCGTACGCGCTTCAAGCGGGCCATAGATGCGCGTCTGTTCCCCCTGCAGGCAGTTGCGCTCGGCGATGCCTGCGTCGCTCATACCGGTGTTGCGATACACGGCCGCGCGATTGGACGCTTCGCCAGCGCTCTCGGAGGCGGCGCGGTTCGAGCGCAGCTTCATCGGCTCGCTGCCGGCGCCGCACGGGTCCTGCGAATAGACAGTTTCACCCGACGCGCCCTTGCACTTGTAAACCTGCGCCGACGCCACCGGTGCCAGCAACAACAGCACCAGGCCCATCCCGAATTTCGCGTTCATCCAGACCTCCTGTCCGTGGCCGAGTCGGCCCGCTTCCTCATACGCTACGACGGTTCCCTGGCAACGGCAAAGCCCCCGCCAGCCCGTGCAACCCGGTTCCGTTCACACAACGCGTCTGCCAGCACCTGGATTTCCGCACGCATGGCCAGCACCTGCAGCCAATGCGCGGGGATGCCGACCGCACCGTGGAAGGCACCGGCCAACTGGCCGAGCACCGCCGCCGTGGTATCGGCATCGTCGCCCAGGTTGGCCGCTTCCAGCACCGCAGCGGCGAAGGTGTCGTGCCGGTGGAAGCACCAGAACGCCGCCTCCAGACTGTCCACCACATAGCCACTGCCGCGGATCTGCTCACGGCTTGCCTGCTGGTACTGCCCGGCGGCGATCTGCTGCAGGCGTTCGCCCTGCACCGGGATGTCGCGCAGATCCAGCACGGCCTGCTTCGATTCGCCGTCCAGCGCGCGCTCGATCGCGGCCGCCAGCAAGCGGCATGCATCCAGGCATTCGCGCGTGGCATGGGTGGTGCGCGAACTCAGCTCGGCCATCGCCGGCAGTTCCCGCGTTCCTGCATAGCGCAGCACCACTGGGGCCAGGCGCATGATCGAACCGTTGCCCGCACTGCGCGGGTCTTCGTTTCCCGACAACGGCTCGCCACTGAGCAGGAACTGGTCGATGGCCGCGCGCGTGGCCATGCCGATGTCGAAGCACTCGCCGGTCGCGCTCCAGTAACCGTTGCGATACCAGTTGGCATAGCGGGTCATCTGGTCGCGCGGGTCAAATTCATCGCAACGCACGAGACTTTCGGCAAGGCACATCGCCATCGAGGTATCGTCGGTCCACTGCCCCAGCTTCAGATTGAACGGGCCACCGCCGACCATGTCGGTGAGCGGGGTGAAGCTGCCGCGCGGCTTGAATTCCACCGTGGTGCCGACGGCATCGCCGCAGGCCAGTCCGAGCAGTGCGCCGCGGAAGTTGTCGATCTGGTTCATGCCTTGAGTGTAACCAGACACACCATCAGCTGTTGCCGGACACCCGTCGCAGTTCCAGCGCGGCGAACGTATACCAGCCAAATGCCGGCAACAGCGCGATGCGCTGGGTCAGCCCGTGCCAGGGCGGCGGATCGAGGCCCGACAGCATCAACCACAGATAGGCCATCCCCAGCAGGGACGTGGCGCGCGCCACCCAAGCAATACGCCTGGCCGCATCAGCACCGAGTTCAACCAGGAACAACAGCGGCGTCAGGATGGAAAAGATGCCGATGGAGTACATGCCGTGCAGCGGGCTGCCAGTGGTGAACACCGCGTTGCTGAGCATGGCCACGCCGAACAGCGTGGAGGTGAGCACAGTGAGTGCGAAGCGGCCGCCCCAGCTCAGCAACGCAAGGCTGAAGATGATGATGGCCGCGGCATTGACCGCGACGCAGGCGGTCAACACGTTTGCAGGCAGGCCGGGCATCAGGCCCATCTCGCTGAGGTGCTGCGAGAGCGGGCTGTAGCCGGGAACGGTGAAGCCGAACGCGATTGCGGCCAACATCGCGCCGAGGGGAAGGTAGATTGCCTGCCGGACTGCCAACGCGCGCACTGCCTGCCCCTCTTCCTGAGTGTGACGACGGACGTTAGCAGGGGTGCTTGTTGGCGAGGAGTGCGGTTTGGCAGGGGGCCGCGCAAAGAAAAAGCCCCGACCGGAGTCAGGGCTTTTCAATTGGAGGCCTCAAGCGGAATCGAACCGCTGTAAACGGATTTGCAATCCGGTGCATAGCCACTCTGCCATGAGGCCAACGTACTGCAGCCAGGAACGATGCCCCTGACATGACAAAACCCCGCGATGGGGCCTGTCGAAACTGGAGCGGGAAACGAGACTCGAACTCGCGACCTCAACCTTGGCAAGGTTGCGCTCTACCAACTGAGCTATTCCCGCGTAAGCCGCCATGGTACCGGAAATCCGGAACGCACACCAGCGATTTCACCTTTCTGACTGCGCGCAAAGCCTTGTGGCCCAACGTGCCCCACCGTGCCGAGGCGGGAGAAAAACAAGGCCCCTACCGGGGCCCTGTAGAATCTGGAGCGGGAAACGAGACTCGAACTCGCGACCTCAACCTTGGCAAGGTTGCGCTCTACCAACTGAGCTATTCCCGCAGATTCCGTTCGACCTGCGTCGAAGGAGCGC
>NZ_JBXFWG010000034.1:0-45050 GCF_056854535.1 Stenotrophomonas sp. STEN054
CGGGGCCGGAGGGGCTACCCGCCCCCCCGGGGGGGCGGCGGTCCCCCCCCCACCCCCCCCCGGCGGGGGCGCGGGCCCCACCACGGCCCGCCTCGGCCCCTCCCCCGCCCATTCACCCACCTGAGCGGATTCTGACCGCCCCGGCCATTTTGCTGCACTGCAAAATGCCATACGCCCCCGTCTGGTCCTAGTATCAAACAATCGTTTGATTAAGGTCCGCCGCCCCATGGCCAAGCCCGCCCACTTCTCGACCAAGGACCGGATCCTCGGCGCCGCCGAGGAGCTGTTCGCCCTGCATGGCTTCGCCGGCACCTCGCTGCGCCAGGTCACCAGCCAGGCCGACGTCAACATCGCGGCGGTCAACTACCACTTCGGCTCCAAGGAAAACCTGGTCAACGAGGTGTTCCGCCGCCGCATGGACGAGATGACCAGCGTGCGCCTGGCCCAGCTTGAGCGCGCCCGCAGCGAACATCCCGGCCAGCTGCGCCCGGTGCTGGCCGCCTTCGTCGAGCCCGCCCTGGCCATGGCCCAGGACCGGCAGAGCGGCGGCGCCTTCGTGCGGGTGATCGCCCGCGCCTACGCCGAGAAGAACGACAACCTGCGCAAGTTCCTGTCCGACCACTACGGCCACGTGCTGCGCGCGTTCGGCAAGGCCATCGCCGAGTGCGTGCCGGGCCTGAGCAAGGAGGAGCTGTACTGGCGCCTGGATTTCCTGGCCGGTTCGCTCACCTACGCCATGGCGGATTTCGGCCTGATCAAGCGACCCGCAGGTGTCACCGAAGCGGCGCATCGTGCCCATGCCGCCCATGAACTGATCCATTTCGCCGAAGCCGGGTTCCGCGCCGCCGCACGCGGCAGTGCCCTGCCCGTTTCCCCGTGATTCCACCGGGTGTGACACACCCAGTAACTGCTGACCAACAAAGGCCCTACACCATGTCCAATTCCCTGCTAGTCCGCCGCGCCGCCGTGCTGGGTGCCGGCGTCATGGGTGCCCAGATCGCCGCCCACCTCACCAACGCTGGCGTCGACACTGTGCTGTTCGACCTGCCCGCCAAGGAAGGTCCGGCCGATGGCATCGTGCTGAAGGCGATCGCCAATCTGGGCAAGCTGAGCCCGGCGCCGCTGGCCAGCAAGTCGCTGGCTGAAGCCATCACCCCGGCCAACTACGAGTCGGGCCTGGACCAGCTGAAGGACTGCGACCTGATCATCGAGGCCATCGCCGAGCGCATGGACTGGAAGCAGGACCTGTATAAGAAGATCGCCCCGTTCGTGGCCGACCACGCGGTGCTGGCCTCCAACACCTCGGGCCTGGGCATCAACAAGCTGGCCGACGTGCTGCCGGAGCAGCTCCGTCACCGCTTCTGCGGCGTGCACTTCTTCAACCCGCCGCGCTACATGCACCTGGCCGAGCTGATCCCGGCCACCACCACCGACGCCACCGTGCTGGAAGGCCTGGAAGCATTCCTGGTCACCACCCTGGGCAAGGGCGTGGTGTACGCCAAGGACACCCCGAACTTCATCGGCAACCGCATCGGCGTGTTCTCGATCCTGTCCACCATCCACCACACTCAGGAATTCGGCCTGGGCTTCGATGAAGTGGACGGCCTGACCGGCCCGCTGGTCGGCCGCCCGAAGTCGGCTACCTACCGTACCTCCGACGTGGTCGGCCTGGACACCATGGCCCACGTCATCAAGACCATGGGCGATACCCTGCCGAACGACCCGTGGCATGAGTTCTTCAAATCGCCGAAGTGGCTGGACGCGCTGATCGCCAAGGGTGCACTGGGCCAGAAGACCGGCGCCGGCATCTTCCGCAAGGTCGGCAAGGACATCCTCGTCCTCGACCTGGAAAAGCAGGACTACCGCCCGGCCGACCGCACCGCCGCACCGGAAGTGGTCGAGATCCTGAAGATCAAAAACCCGGCCGAGAAGTTCGCCAAGCTGCGCGAAAGCCAGCACCCGCAGGCGCAGTTCCTGTGGGCGACCTTCCGCGACCTGTTCCACTACAGCGCCTACCACCTGGCCGACATCGCCGAGACCGCGCGCGACGTCGACCTGGCCATCCGCTGGGGCTACGGCTGGTCGCTGGGCCCGTTCGAGACCTGGCAGGCCGCCGGCTGGAAGCAGGTCGCGCAGTGGATCGCCGATGACATCGTCGCCGGCAAGAGCATGAGCAGCGCCCCGCTGCCGGACTGGGTGTTCGATGGCCGCGACGGCGTGCATGCCGCCGAAGGCAGCTACAGCCCGTCCCGCAACGCCAAGCTACCGCGCTCGTCGCTGCCGGTGTACCAGCGCCAGCGTTTCCCGGACCCGCTGCTGGGCGAGAAGTTCGCCCCGGGCGAGACCGTGTTCGAGAACGACGGCCTGCGCATGTGGCATGACGGCGACGGCATCGCCGTGGTCAGCTTCAAGACCAAGATGAACACCGTCTCCGACCAGGTGCTGGACGGCCTGCAGGAATGCGTCAGCCGCGCCGAGAAGGACTTCCAGGGCCTGGTGATCTGGCAGCAGAAGGAGCCCTTCTCCGCCGGTGCCGACCTGGCCGGTGCCCTCGGCCTGCTGCAGGCCGGCAAGGTCGACCAGTTCGAAGAGATGGTCGCCAACTTCCAGCGCACCAGCCAGCGCATCAAGTACTCGCTGGTGCCGGTGGTGGCTGCCGTGCGCGGCCTGGCCCTGGGGGGCGGCTGCGAGTTCCAGATGCACAGCGCCAAGACCGTCGCCTTCCTGGAAAGCTACATCGGCCTGGTCGAGGCCGGCGTCGGCCTGCTGCCGGCCGGTGGCGGCCTGAAGGAACTGGCCGTGCGCGCCTCGCAGGCCGCAGGCCCGGGCGGTGATGTGTTCGCCGAACTGAAGAAGACCTTCGAGACCGTGGCGATGGCCAAGGTGTCCAACTCGGCGGTCAACGCCCAGGAACTGGGCCTGCTGCGCAGCACCGACAAGGTGGTGTTCAACAGCTACGAGGCGCTGTACATCGCCAAGGCCGAAGCCCGTGCGCTTGCTGAAGCCGGCTACCGCCCGCCGCTGCCGGCACGCCGTATCCAGGTCGCCGGTGACGTGGGCATCGCCACCTTCAAGATGATGCTGGTCAACATGCTGGAAGGCCGTTTCATCAGCCCGTACGACTACGAGATCGCCGAGCGCATCGCCACCGTGCTGTGCGGCGGCAAGGTCGATCGCGGCACCCTGGTGGACGAAGAGTGGTTGCTGACCCTGGAGCGCAAGCACTTCGTCGAACTGGCCCAGCAGGAAAAGACCCAGGCCCGCATCGCGCACATGCTGAAGACCGGCAAGCCGCTGCGCAACTGATTGATGGCGGGTGCCGACCGCTGGTCGGCACTCCTCTGCCTCTGGTAGGTGCCGACCGCTGGTCGGTACACCGGCAAAACCCATTCGAGAGATGACCGCAATGACCAAGCAAATCCAGGACGCCTACATCGTCGCCGCCACCCGTACCCCGGTTGGCAAGGCGCCCAAGGGCATGTTCCGCAACACCCGCCCCGACGACATGCTTGCGCACGTGCTGCGCAGCGTCGTCGCCCAGGCCCCGGGCGTGGACGTCAACCGCATCGATGACGCGATCATCGGCTGTGCCATGCCGGAAGCCGAGCAGGGCATGAACGTGGCGCGCATCGGCGTGCTGCTGGCCGGCCTGCCGAACACCATCGCCGCGCAGACCGTGAACCGCTTCTGCTCCTCCGGCCTGCAGGCCGTGGCGCAGGCTGCCGACGCGATCCGCCTTGGCAATGCCGACCTGATGCTGGCCGGCGGCACCGAATCGATGTCGATGGTGCCGATGATGGGCAACAAGATCGCGATGGCGCCGAGCGTGTTCGATAACGACCACGTGGCCATCGCCTACGGCATGGGCATCACCGCCGAGAAGGTGGCTGAAGAGTGGAAGGTCTCGCGCGAAGACCAGGACGCCTTTGCCCTCGCCTCGCACCAGAAGGCCATGGCCGCCATCCAGAGCGGCGAGTTCAAGGACGAGATCAGCCCGTACGAGATCGTCTCGCACCTGCCGGACCTGGCCGACGGCCAGCGCATCATCACCCGCAACAAGGTTGCCGACACCGACGAAGGTCCGCGTCCGGACTCCTCGGCCGAAGGCCTGGCCAAGCTGCGCCCGGTATTCCGCAACGGCCAGTTCGGCGGCACCGTCACCGCCGGCAACTCCTCGCAGATGAGCGACGGTGCCGGTGCGGTGCTGCTGGCCTCGGAACAGGCGATCAAGGATTACGGCCTGACCCCGCTGGCCCGTTTTGTCAGCTTCTCGGTGGCCGGCGTGCGTCCGGAAGTGATGGGCATCGGCCCGATCGCCGCGATCCCGAAGGCACTGAAGCAGGCCGGCCTGACCCAGGACCAGCTGGACTGGATCGAGCTCAATGAAGCCTTCGCCGCGCAGTCGCTGGCGGTGATCCGCGATTGCGGCCTGGACCCGAGCAAGGTCAACCCGCTGGGCGGCGCGATCGCCCTGGGCCATCCGCTGGGTGCGACCGGCGCGATCCGTACCGCGACCCTGCTGCACGGCCTGCGTCGCCGCCAGCAGAAGTACGGCATGGTGACGATGTGCATCGGCACGGGCATGGGCGCGGCGGGTATTTTCGAGGCGCTGTAAGGTTCAAAGCGTTGCCGGTCGGTATGTCGGTGTGCTGCTGGGCCCGGGTGGGTGAGACTGCCCGGGACACGCCGTAAACCCATCCCTGGGGGCTTGGCAGCGGCATCCATGCCGCTGACAGTCCCGGTCAGCCTCACCCACCCGTGCCACCCTGCATTCCGCGCGGCGGAGGGGTGAGCAAAGGCAAGGTCAAAAGCCGGGGTCAGAGCCCTTTGCTGCGCAAAGGGCTCTGACCCCAAAATGCAAAAAAGGCAGCCATTGGCTGCCTTTTTTTTTGCTTTTGCCTTTGCCCTTGATTCCGCCCTTCCCGTCCGCGCCCCACGGAAACTGTCGAGAGGGGGCGGATGGCCCTCTCCAAGACCGTTGGCGCCATGGATGGCGCCATCGAGCACCATGGAGGGGCTTTGGCGTGTCTTGGAGAGGGCCATCCGCCCCCTCCCCCACGTATCAGACAAGGCGCTGCACGGAGCGCTCAAAAACCGAAAAACTCACTCTTCCGCCAGCATCTCCGTCAGCTTCGCGCGCGCCGGCTTCGCCAGCTTCTTGTTCTCAAGCGCGAAACGGATCGTCGCTTCAACCAGGCCCAGATGGGTGCCGCAGTCGAAACGGGTGCCCTCGAAGCGGTAGGCATCCACTTCCTCGGTCGCCAGCAGCGAAGCGATCGCATCGGTCAGCTGGATCTCGCCGCCGGCACCGGTGCCGGTGGACTCCAGCAGCTCGAAGATCTTCGGGCTCAGCACGTAACGGCCGACCACCGCCAGATCGCTCGGGGCGTCCTCCGGCTTCGGCTTCTCCACGATCTGCGAAATACGGCCCTTGCGGCCATCGAACGCCTCGGTCGCGACGATGCCGTAGCTCGCGGTGTTCTCGTGCGGCACGTCCTCCACCGCGATCACGCTGGCACCGCTGGCCTCGTTGAGGTCGGCCATCTGCTTCAGCGCGCCGTCGCCGCGGTTCCAGATCAGGTCGTCGGGCAGCAGCACGGCGAACGGTTCGTCACCGATCACCGCCTTCGCACACAGCACCGCATGGCCCAGGCCCAGCGCTTCGGCCTGGGTCACGAAGACCGCGCGCACACCCTCGGGCAGCACGTGGCGGATCATTTCCAGCTGCTCGTGCTTGCCCGCACGCTCCAGCTTCTGCTCAAGCTCGTAGGCCTTGTCGAAGTAATCGGCAACGGCGTGCTTGTAGCGGTTGGTGATGAAGATCAGGGTGTCACAGCCTGCCTCGATGGCCTCATCGACGGCATATTGGATAAGCGGACGATCGATGATCGGCAGCATTTCCTTCGGAACCGTCTTGGTTGCCGGCAAAAAGCGCGTCCCGAGCCCTGCCACTGGAAAAACAGCCTTACGAATTCGCTTGCTCATTTAATGCCTGTTGGCCTCACGTGCCGGAAAGGGGACCACTTTAGCGGAAGAGATGTATGCGTCTTGTTCAATCGGAGAGAACTCCGGCATGGTCGCGAACAGTACTTCCCGAATCGTATCCGTGTCGTACTCGGCGATTGCAGCACGCAGTCTCGGCACGTTGCCCAGCACCACGTCGCGCGAGAACGTGCGCACGCCGGCTTCGAGCACCTTGGGGTGCGAGGTCGGCCGGTAATCCTCGTCCGAATAGAACAGGGTCTCGTGCAGCTTCTCGCCCGGACGCAGGCCGGTATAGATGATCGGAATGTCCTTGTACGGCTGCTTGCCGGCCAGGCGGATCATCTGTTCGGCGAGCACGCGGATCGGCACCGGCTCACCCATGTCCAGGGTGTAGATGGCACCGTGCGAGCCCGACGCCGCCGCCTGCAGGATCAGCTGGCAGGCTTCGGGGATCGTCATGAAGTAGCGGGTCACTTCCGGGTCGGTCACCGTGATCGGGCCGCCGCGCAGGATCTGCTCGCGGAACAGCGGAACCACGCTGCCGGCCGAGTCGAGCACGTTGCCGAAGCGCACGGTCACGAAACGGGTGTACTTGGACGTCTGGTCCAGGCTCTGGCAGATCATCTCGGCGTAGCGCTTGCTGGCGCCCAGCGCGTTGACCGGGTCGACTGCCTTGTCGGTGGAGATGAACACGAAATGCTCGACGCGCGCTTCCATGCACGCGCGCGCCACGTTCTCGGTGGCGAGGATATTGTTGCGCACGGCTTCGCGCAGCTGGCGCTCCAGCACCGGCACATGCTTGTACGCGGCCGCATGGAAGGCGGTATCGACCGGGTGCAGCGACAGCGCGTGGCGCATCACCGCGGGGTCGCCGACGTCGCCGAGCACGGCTTCGATCTGCACGTCGGGGAAGCTGCGGCGCAGCTCGGCCTCGATGGTCAGCAGCAGCAGTTCGCTCATTTCCAGCATGACGATGCGCCCGGCACCGTGGCGCGCGCACTGGCGGCACAGTTCCGAACCGATCGAGCCGCCGGCACCGGTGACCATCACCGTGCGCCCGCCCAGCCAACCGCGGATCAGGTTCCAGTCCGGCATGATCGGCTTGCGGCCGAGCAGGTCCTCGATGGCCACTTCCTTCAGCTGGCCCGGCAGCGACTGGCCCTGCAGGATGTCGCTGAGCTTGGGCACCGTGCGGAACGGGATGCCGGTGCTCTCGCAGATGGCCACCACGCGCTGCATGCCCACCGCATCCAGCGACGGAATGGCGATGACCAGCAGCTTGGCCGCGGTTTCGCGGGCCACGGCCGGGGCATCGTCGAGGGTGCCCAGGATCGGCAGGCTCTGCAGCTTGGCACCACGCAGGTGCGGGGCGTCGTCCAGCAGACCCACCGGCTCGAAGTTGCCCGAGCGGCGCAGGTCGCGCACGAGGGTCTCGGCGGCCTGGCCGGCGCCGAGGATCAGCACGCGACGCGCGGTGGAATCGGACTGCAGCGCCTGGTAGTCCTTCCACGCGCGATACAGCAGGCGCGGCGCGCCCAGCAGTGCCGACAGCGCGAACGGATAGATCACCAGCACCGACAGTGGCACGCCGTTGAAGCGCTTCCAGGCCAGTACCAGGACGATGGCGACCAGGCCGACGAAACTGGCCTTGAAGATGTTCAGCAGGTCGCTGACGCTGGCGAACCGCCACAGGCCGCGGTACAGGCCGACCCGCCAGAACACGATGCCCTGCAGCGCCAGCACCAGCGTCGTATCGACGTTCCACAAGGGCAGCGACGGGGCGTCAGGCAGGATGGAGTAACGGCCGGCATGCAGCAGCTGCCAGCAGGCCCAGACCATGAACAGGTCATGGCAGACGATGGCCGTGCGAGGCAACAGACCGAGGATTCTGTCCCGCCAGGGTGAAGACATATGTAGCGTAATTCCTTATCGGTGGCGCAATCCATTGCGCAGGAGGAGCCATAGCAGGGCCATCGCGGAAATCCACGCGACCGCTGCGGCAGCCTCCCACCTCGACTGCAATCTGGTGCAAACAAAGAACACTGTAATACTGAACAGGCCTGCAACGAAGTACATCCCTGTCACCTGGGCGTGGCTGGCTCCTGCCTGCACTGCGCGCTGGTAGACGTGCTGGGTGTGGGGTTCCATCCAGCGCTCCCCTGAAAGGATGCGCGCCAACAGCGTGAAGCCCGCGTCCACAAGGAACGGCGAAAGGGGTACCAGCAGCAGCAACCAGTTGATTTCCGTACGCACCGCGGCCACTGCCAGCACTACCGAGACCGCGTAGCCAAGAGCGCCACTTCCGACATCGCCCATGAAAATGCGCGCGTTCGGAAAATTGAATGGGAGGAAACCCAGGCAGGCCAGGCCGAGCACGATCGCCACCAGTGAATACGGCCACGGCAGCACCAGCGCGAAGCCCAGCGCAGCAACCACCGCCTGGCTGCTGGCGATGCCGTTGATCCCATCCATGAAGTTCCAGATGTTGATCAGCGAGGCGGTGAACACCAGCACCAACAGGGCCAGCAGCCAGCTGCCGCCGTGCACCTTGACCAGCGCGGCCAGCAGGCCGGCGGCGATGAAATGGACCAGCAGGCGGCGCAGGGCCGGCAGCGGCTGGTGGTCGTCCCACCAGCCGATGCCTGCCACCAGCACCAGGCCGAGGCTGGCCACCAGCAGGCTGGGCATGGCCACCGGCCACGCCCACATGGCGGCAACCGCTGCCACCAGCAGGCTGATGACGATGGCGATGCCACCGCCGCGCGGGGTCGCCACGCTATGGCTGCGGCGTTCGCCCGGCTGATCCATCAGCTGCCGGCGCAGCGCGTAGCCACGCGCTACCCAGGTCAGTGCGGCGCTGAGCAGGGCCAGCCCCAGCAGCGCGGCCATCACCCGCCAGGCCATGGCTCAGAGCACCGCGTAATTCAGCAGTGGCTTGACCGTGCCCCATTCCTTGCAACTCGGGCACTGCCAGTGGTGGGTACGCGCACCGAAGCCGCAGCGCGTGCAGCGGTAGGCCGGGTTGCGCACCAGCAGCTGGTCGGTGATGTGCTTGAGGTCGTGCAGGGTGGCGGTGGAATCCGCGCCCTCGGCCAGGGTCAGGTCGATCAGCGCCGATTCGCCGCGCACCGACGGACGATCCTTCAGCTGGCGGCCGAGATAGGCACGCGCCGGAGCCACGCCCTCCTGCTCCTCCATCAGGCGGGTCAGCGCCAGCACCGGGGCGATGCCGCGGTAGTGCTCGGTCATTTCCGACAGGAACGCACGCGCGCCGCCGAGGTCGCCCACCTTGCGGTAGTTCTCCATCAGCGCCGGCAGCAGCTCGGGCAGGTACTCGGGATCGTTGCGCGCGGCACGCTCGAAGGCGCGCACGGCGGCCTCGGCATTGCCGGCATCGGTTTCCAGGCGGCCTTCGATGATGCCGGCACGCACCGACATCGCATCGGCCTGATAGGCGCGGGCGATGGCCGCCCTCGCCTCTTCCAGCTTGCCGGCGCCACGGAAGCGCTCGGCCAGCTCGCATTCGAACTGCCCGATCAGCTTGCCCATCGGCTCGCCGGTGACATCTTCGAAGCGGGTGGCGTTGTCGATGGCCTTTTCCCAGTCGCGCTCGGCCTGGTAGATGCCGATCAGGTGCTTGAGCGCCTGCGGTGCGCGCTGATCCAGCTGGGCCAGTTCGGTGAACACGGTTTCGGCGCGGTCCAGCAGGCCGGACTTCATGTAGTCCTCGCCCAGCGCCAGCAGGGCCTGCACGCGCTGCGCGTCGCTCAGGTCGCTGCGGTTGACCAGGCCTTGGTGCAGGCGGATCGCGCGATCCACTTCACCACGACGGCGGAACAGGTGACCCAGCGCGACCTGCGTCTCGAAGGTTTCCTTGTCCAGCTCGGCGATGTGCAGGAACAGTTCGATGGCCTTGTCCGGCTGCTCGTTGAGCAGGTAGTTCAAGCCGCGGAAATAGGTGCTGGACAGGTGGCTGACCTGGTTGTCGCCATGGCGTTGCCCGCCGCGCCGTCCAATGACCCAGCCGGCCAGCGCCGCCAGGGGAAGGAACAGGAAGAACCAGAACCACTCGGTGACGAAATCCATCTTCGATCAGCGTCCATCAAAAGATTGGGAGGGAGAAACCGGCGCCACCGGGGTGGCGACCGACTTGTTGGCGCGGCGCAGCTGGGCGTAGAGCGGAATGACCACGCTCACCAGCACCAGGCCGGCACCGACAATGACACCGATCAGCAGCGAAGCGATGATCGCCACGCCGATCGAGGTCTTGAGTTGGGTGAAAAGCAGGTTGATGGTCATCTCGTCCATGTTCATGGCGCCGATGATCAACCCGAGAAGCAGAACCGCCAGCAGGACCAGCAGACGAAAAACCTTCATGCGACAGCTCCAGTGGCAGGAGGTCGTAGCTTATCCGACTCGCCGCGGTATTCGCACGCAGTGACGCGACAGGACACTCAGGCCGGATCGGCGTCCAGCGGCAGCACACTGCTGACCCGCTCACGCAGTTCCTTGCCCGGCTTGAAATGGGGAACGTGCTTGCCCGGCAGGGCGACCGATTCGCCGGTCTTGGGGTTGCGGCCCAGGCGCGGCGGACGGTAGTGCAGCGAGAAGCTGCCAAAGCCACGGATTTCGATGCGATCCCCTGCAGAAAGGGAACCGCCCATCATCTCCAGCAACGACTTCACCGCCAGATCGACATCATCGGCCTTCAGGTGCGCCTGGCGGCGCGCGAGGATTTCGATCAGTTCGGATTTGGTCATTGCCGGCTCACATCAGGGGTCACTCACCCTGAAACGGCCCGGGCAGGATGCCCGGGCCGTCCAGGAAACAACGTACAGCGTAAGGCCGATTACTCGGACTTGTTGCCGCTCAGCTGTGCACGCAGCAGCGCGCCCAGCTGGGTGGTGCCGCTGGCAGCCGAGGAGGACTGGTATTCCTCCAGCACTTCGCGCATTTCCGCGTCGTCCTTGGCCTTGATCGACAGCTGCAGGGTACGGCCCTTGCGGTCCATGCCAACGAACTTGGCTTCGACCTTGTCGCCGACCTTCAGGTGCTGGGTGGCGTCGTCAACGCGCTCGTTGGCGATGTCGCGTGCCGAGACGTAACCTTCGATGCCGTCAGCCAGCTCGATGATCGCGCCCTTGGCGTCGACTTCCTTCACCACGCCTTCGACCTTGGAGCCCTTCGGATTGGCAGCCATGTACTGGCCGAACGGATCCTGCTCCAGCTGCTTCACGCCCAGGGAGATGCGCTCGCGCTCCGGATCGACAGCCAGGACAACGGCGTCCAGGGTATCGCCCTTCTTGAAGTTGCGAACGATGTCTTCGCCAGTGGTCGCCCAGCTGATGTCGGACAGGTGAACCAGGCCGTCGATGCCGCCGTCCAGGCCGATGAAGATGCCGAAGTCGGTGATCGACTTGATCTGGCCCGACACCTTGTCACCCTTCTTGTGGGTAGCAGCGAAGGTTTCCCACGGATTGGCGGCAACCTGCTTCATGCCCAGCGAGATGCGGCGACGCTCTTCATCGACGTCCAGCACCATCACTTCGACTTCGTCACCCACCTGCACAACCTTGGACGGGTTGACGTTCTTGTTGGTCCAATCCATCTCGGAGACGTGCACCAGGCCTTCGACGCCCGGCTCGATCTCAACGAACGCGCCGTAATCGGTGACGTTGGAGACCTTGCCGAAGACGCGGCTGTTGGCCGGGTAACGACGGGCGATGTTATCCCACGGATCTTCGCCCAGCTGCTTCAGGCCCAGCGAAACGCGGTTGCGCTCGCGGTCGAACTTCAGCACGCGCACGTCCAGCTCGTCGCCGACGTTCACGACTTCGGACGGATGGCGCACGCGCTTCCATGCCATGTCGGTGATGTGCAGCAGGCCGTCGATACCGCCCAGGTCCACAAACGCGCCGTAGTCGGTCAGGTTCTTGACGACACCCTTCAGGATCGCGCCTTCCTGCAGCTTGTCCATCAGCTGCTCGCGCTCTTCCGAGTGCTCGCTTTCGACGACAGCGCGGCGCGAAACCACGACGTTGTTACGCTTGCGGTCCAGCTTGATGAGCTTGAACTCGAGTTCCTTGCCTTCCAGGTAGGCCGGATCGCGCACCGGGCGCACATCGACCAGGGAACCCGGCAGGAAGGCGCGGACATCCTTGATGTCCACGGTGAAACCACCCTTGACCTTGCCGCTGATGCGGCCGGTGATGGTTTCGTTCTTTTCCAACGCTTCTTCCAGCTCGTCCCACACCATCGCGCGCTTGGCCTTCTCGCGCGACAGGACGGTTTCGCCGAAGCCGTTCTCGATGGAGTCGAGGGCGACCTTGACGATGTCGCCTTCGGCGACGTCGATTTCGCCAGCGTCGTTACGGAACTGTTCGATCGGCACGATGCCTTCGGACTTCAGGCCAGCGTTGATCACCACGACGTCGCCGCGGACTTCAACAACGGTACCGCTGACGATGGCGCCCGGCTTCAGCTTGGCCAGGTTGGCCTGGCTGGCTTCAAACAGTTCGGCAAATGATTCGGTCATTAGATTTACTCTGTTGGACACATGGGTCGGTTGGCTTCCCTATCGGAGACATGCCCCGCTGAAGACCGTTACCGCCCGCCTGTTGGTCGACCCCGGAAAAGCAGGTCGTGTGTAGTAGGAAAACCGCCACGCATCATTGCGCGACGGAGCTGGTACAGCACGGCTATGCGCGACCACCACCGATGATGCTGGTGGCACTCCCGCGCGAACGGATCAGGCAGCCGGAACCGGAAGCAGATCCATCACTCGGGCAACGACATCATCGATGCCGATGCCTGTGGTGTCGATGAGGACAGCATCGTCTGCCGGCTTCAAGGGCGCCACGGTACGCTGGGCATCACGGGCGTCGCGGGCCATGATCTCGCGCAGGAGGTCATCAAAGTTAACAGAAACCCCCTTGTCTTTCAACTGCTTATGCCGGCGCTCGGCGCGCTCCTCGGCGCTGGCGGTCAGGAAGACCTTGTAGGGGGCGTCCTTGAAGATCACCGTGCCCATGTCGCGGCCGTCGGCGACGAGGCCCGGCAGCTCCCTGAATGCGCGCTGGCGCTCCTTCAGGGCGGCACGGACCTCGGGAATGGCGGCAATGGCCGAGGCCAGCGCTCCAGTGGTCTCCAGGCGCAGCTCGTCAGTGGCATCGGTGCCGTTGACCATGACCCGCATCGATTCCCCCTGCTCAACAAACTGAACATGGGTGTCGAAAGTGCAGCGCACCAGCGCCGAGGCATCGGAGGTATCGATGTCGGCCCAGCTCGCGGCCACGCCCACCGCCCGGTACAGGGCGCCCGAATCGAGGTAGTGCCAGCCCAGGCGGCGCGCCACGATGCGGCTGATGGTACCCTTGCCGGCCCCCGAAGGGCCGTCGATGGTCAGGACGGGAGCGAGTGGATTCATGGGGGTCCTAGCGCGTGTGAAGGGGCCATTCTAGCGCCTGCCCAAGGCCCCGCGCAGAGACTTTGGCGCAACCACTTGAAACGACGACAAAAAGCCCGGTAGAATGGCGGGCTTGAACGAGCGCCAACTGCCGATTGTCTTGCGCATATCGCGGCCACGCTCCACCCGAACAACTACTGTTTACGCCGAGGTATGCCATGAAAATCCTGTCCTCCCTGAAGTCGGCGAAGGCCCGTCACCGCGACTGCAAGGTCGTCCGTCGTCGTGGCAAGATCTTCGTCATCTGCAAGTCGAACCCGCGTTTCAAGGCGCGTCAGCGCTAAGCCTCACGGCCTCCGGGCCGCGGCTGGTCCCACGCGGGACCGACCCGATGCAAGAAACCGCCTTCGGGCGGTTTTTTGTTGCGTGCAGCTTTTTTTCCTGCCGTTTTTTGCTGTAATCGCCTTTCTTGACCACTGGGGAGTAGATCGAGATGAAGCATTACCTGAGCACGCTGGCCGTCCTGGCCACCCTGGCCGCCGCCACGCCGGCGCTGGCCGATACCCTGCTGGTCGACCGCGCCGCTGAAAAGCCGGCCGGTGCCCTGCCCGTCCGCGGCCAGAGCATGCAGCAGGTGCAGTCGCAGTTCGGCGCGCCGAGCGAGCAGCTGCAGCCGCGTGGCGGGCAGAAGCGCCAGTGGCCGACCATCAACCGCTGGGTCTACCCGCAGTTCACTGTCTACTTCGAGAAGCAGAAGGTGATCGACGTGGTGGCCAACAAGGCGGATCCGAACGAGATCGGCCCGAAGCCGCCGATCCGCTGAACCCCCTACCCGCCACTGGCGGGCCTGTGTAGCGAGACCATGAACCAGACCCTTCGTTTTCCTGCCGAATGGGAAGCCCAGAGCGGCGTCCTGATTGCCTGGCCCACCGCCGACACCGACTGGGCCGACCGCCTGGGCCAGGTGGAGGAGACCTACATCGCGCTGGTCGCCGCCATCACCCGCTTCCAGCCGGTGCTGATCTGCGTGGCCGACGACGATGTGGAGACCTATGCCGAAATGCGGCTGCGCTCCAACCGCATCGACATGGACCGGGTCCGCTTCACCACGGCGGCCTATGACGACACCTGGCTGCGCGACTCCGGCCCGATCACCCTGCGCCGCACCGACGGCAGCTTCCAGCTGCTGGATTTCCGCTTCACCGGCTGGGGCGGCAAGTTCGACGCCACCCTGGACGACCAGCTGGTGGGCGCGCTCGACCAGGCCGGCGTATTCAACAACGCACCGGTGCGCAGCATTGCGTTCGCGCTGGAAGGCGGCGGCATCGAGACCGACGGTGAAGGCACCCTGCTGACCACCTGGAAGTGCCTGCACGAGCGCCACCCGGACCGCGACCGCGCCAGCCTGACCGCCGACCTCGCCGACTGGCTGCAGCAGGATCGCGTGCTGTGGCTGGACCACGGTTACCTGGAAGGCGACGACACCGACGCCCACATCGACACCCTGGCCCGTTTCGCCTCGCCTGACAGCATCGTCTACCAGGCCTGCGACGACGAGAGCGACTCGCACTACGCCGAACTGCAGGCGATGGGCAACGAACTGGCCGCGCTGCGCACCAAGGATGGGCAGCCGTACCGCCTGTTCCCGCTGCCGTGGGCACAGCCGGTGATCGACGAAGGCCGCCGCCTGGCCGCGTCGTACGCCAATTACCTGATCGTCAACGGCGCGGTGCTGATGCCGGCCTACGGCGACCCGGCCGACGACCTGGCCCGCGACGTGCTGGCCCAGGCCCACCCGGGCCGCGAGATCGTGCAGGTACCCTGCCGCTCGCTGATCTGGCAGAACGGCAGCCTGCACTGCATCACCATGCAGCTGCCGGAAGGGTTGTTGAAGGCGTAAGCCGGACCGGTAGCGCCGGGCCATGCCCGGCGAGCGCAGCGGTGTCCTGAAAATCCGCCGGGCATGGCCCGGCGCTACCGCCCCGCTTATCATCCCCCCACCACCCGCCAGGGAGCTGTTCCCGATGCCGTCGCTGTCGCCCCGCCGCCCGCTGGCGCTGCTTGCCCTGATCGTGGTGATGGCGGCGATCTTCCTGCTCGACACCGTCACCGACTATGCCGTGGCCGCCGCCTGCTTCTACGCGGCGGTCATCCTCGCTGCCTCGCGGGTGATGGCCCCGCGCGGCCTGCTCATCCTGGCGGCCGCCTGCATCGCGCTCACCGGCCTGAGCTTCTTTCTCACCCGTTTCGGCACCTACCGTATCGGCCTGGTCAACTCGACCATCGGCATGCTGGTTATCGGCATCACCACCTGGCTGGTGCTGAAGACGGAAGCGGCCAAGGCGGCCGTGCAGGAAGCCCAGGCGCGCCTGCTGCGGGTTGCCCGCGCCTCCACGGTGGGCGAACTGACCACCTCGATCGCGCATGAAGTGAACCAGCCACTGGCCGCCATCGCCAGCAGCGCCGAAGCCAGCCAGCGCTGGTTGGCGCAATCGCCCCCCAATGTCGACAAGGCGCTGCAGGCCATCGCCCGCATCCTGTCCGATGCGCACCGCGCAAGTGACGTGATTGCCCGGATCCGCGGCCTGACCCAGGGCGCCGCGCCCGAACGCCGCGCCTTCGACCTGAACCAGGCCGTGCAGGACATGCTGGCCCTGTCACGCAATGAACTGGACCAGCACCAGGTGGATGTGGCGCTGCTGCTCGATGCCGACCTGCCGCCGGTGTTCGCCGATCCCGTGCAGGTGCAGCAGGTGATCGGCAACCTGCTGCTGAACGCGGTCGACGCGATGGCCCTGCTGCCGCCTGGTGAGCGCCGCATCGCGCTGGCGACGGCGCGCGATGGCCTCGGCCAGGTCAGCCTGAGCGTGCGCGACCGTGGCGTCGGCCTGCCCAGCGAACAGCCGGACCGCGTCTTCGATGCGTTCTGGACCACCAAGGACCATGGCCTCGGTCTGGGCCTCAGCCTGAGCCGTTCGATGATCGAGGCCAATGGCGGCCACATCCGTGCCGAGCGCCCGGCCGGCGGCGGTGCCTGTTTCGTGTTCGAGTTGCCGGCCGCCGGCAAGGATGACCATGCGTAAGCCCCTGCCACCGCCGGCCGAGCTGGCGCCCATCGTCTACGTCGTCGACGACGACGCGTCCGTGCGCGCGGCGCTGGAGGACCTGCTGGCCTCGATGGGCCTGGAGGTGCGCGCCTTCGCATCCACGCAGGCCTTCCTCGACCACCCGCGCGAGGATGCTCCGGCGTGCCTGGTGCTGGACGTGCGGATGCCCGGGCAGAGCGGCCTGGACTTCCACCGCAGCATGGCGGAACTGGGCTTGCAGCTGCCGGTGGTGTTCATCACCGGCCACGGCGACATCGCCATGGGCGTCAACGCGATCAAGGCCGGCGCCATCGAGTTCCTGACCAAACCTTTCCGCGACCAGGAGCTGCTGGACGCCATCCACAAGGGTATCGCGCTGGACCGCGAGCGCCGCCGCGAAGGCGAGGCGCTGGGCGAGCTGCAGGCACGCTGGCACACCCTCAGCGTGGGCGAGCGCGAGGTGGTCGACGGCGTAGTGCGCGGCCGGCTCAACAAGCAGATCGCCGCCGACCTGGGCGTCAGCGAGATCACGGTGAAGGTCCGTCGTGCGCAGGTAATGCGCAAGATGGAGGCGCGCACGTTGGTCGACCTGGTGCGCATGTATGACCGCCTGCAGGCTGCTGCGCCATGAACGCCTACGTAGCCCTGCTGCGTGCGGTGAACGTGGGCGGTACCGGCAAGCTGCCCATGGCCGGGCTGGTGGCTATGTGCATGGACGCGGGCTTTGAAGAGGTGCGCACCTACATCGCCAGCGGCAACGTGGTGTTCCGCAGCAGCGCGGACGAGGCGACGGTACGCGATGCCCTGGCGGCGCGACTGCAGGCCTACGCCGGCAGACCGGTGGGCGCGCTGGTGCGCAGCGCTGCGGAGATCGCCGACGTTGCCGCGCGCAACCCGTTCCCGCAGGCCGCCGGCAATCGCGTGGTGGCGCTGTTCGTCGATGGCCCGCTGCCCAGCGACCCGCTGCAGGGCGTGAAAGGCCTGCACGGCGAACAGCTGGCGCTGGGGCCACGCGCACTGTACGTGCACTACGGCGACGGCATGGCCGATTCGAAGCTGCGCATTCCCTGCGCTGCCCACGGCACCGCGCGCAACCTCAACACCGTGGCGAGACTGGCCGCGATGGCCGCTGCGCTGGGTTGAGAGTCCACTTCTTCATCGACGACCCCAGCACCTCGCGCTCGGTGGCCGGGCCAACCATCGCGCTTATTGCAGCCATGAGCAATACGCGAAACGGGAAAAGAAGGGGCCGTGATAGCGTCGTTGCACCTTCACCCGCGACCTTTCCGCATGCGCCTGCTGCCTCTTGCCCTCGTCCTTGCCACCTGCCTGCCGCTGGCCGCCCATGCCGCCGAACCGGTGCTGTCGCAGCTGAAGGCCTACACCGTTGATCCCTCCTGGCTGCAGCCGATCGCCCCGCTGCAGATTGCCGACCACACCTGGCAGATCGGTACCGCCAATCTCACCTCACTGCTGGTGCAGACCCCGCAGGGGGCGGTGCTGCTGGACGGCGGCATGCCACAGATGGCCGATCACCTGCTGCACAACCTGCAGCTGCGCGGCGTGGCCCCGGCCGACCTCCGCGCCATCCTGCTCAGCCACGCCCATGCCGACCATGCCGGGTCGGTGGCCGAACTCAAGCGCCGCACTGGCGCGCGCATACTGGCCAATGCGGAGTCAGCGGTGCTGCTGGCCCGTGGTGGCACTGATGACCTGCACTTCGGCGATCGTTTCGCCTTCCCGCCGGCCCATGTCGATCGCATCATCATGGATGGCGAGATCGTCGACATCGGCGGCATGCGCTTCACCGCACAGTTCGTACCGGGCCACACCCCGGGCAGCACGGCCTGGACCTGGACCGACACCCGCGACGGCAAGCCGGTACGAATCGCCTATGCCGACAGCCTGAGTGCACCGGGCTACACGCTGAAGGACAATCCGCGCTACCCGCACCTGGTCGAGGACTTCCGCCGCAGCTTCGCCACCGTGCGCGCCCTGCCCTGCGACGTGCTGCTGACCCCGCATCCGGATGGCAGTGGCTGGGACTATGCGGCCGGGGCCAAGGCCGGCGCCAGGGCGGTGACCTGCGGTGCGTATGCGGATGCCGCGGAGCAGAAGCTCGACGCCGCCCTGGCCCGGTAGAGTCGAGCTCGCTCGACGCCGCCCTGGCCCGGTAGAGTCGAGCTCGCTCGACTGTTCTGAAACAGCCGAGCATGGCTCGCCTCTACAGAAAGCATAGGCCGCTACTACGGCACCTCGGCCATCGCGCGCATCCGCACCGGGATCGATTTGGCCGCGGGCGTGCCGCTGATACGGTCATGGTAATCCAGCGGCAGCAGCGCATTCAGCTCCGGGTAGTACCCCGCCAGCGCGCCGCGGGGCATCGGGTAGTCCAGTACGGTCAGGCCGTCGATGCGCCGCACCACGCCATCACTGGCGATGGTCTCCAGGCTCACCCGCGCCTCCTTGCCAAGCCCACGTGCCAGCCGGTCCTCGATGTTCATGAACACCACGTTGCGGTCGTTGTAGACGCCACGGTAGCGATCGCTGTAGCTGTAGATGGTGGTATTGAACTGGTCGTGCGAACGCACCGTGGCCAGGCGCAGCATGTCTGGGTCGTCCACGATGTCATTCACCTCCAGGCCTGGCATCACCAGTATGTTGGCCTTGCCGGTGTCTGTCGGCCACACCCGACGGCGCGGCGGGATGTCCAGATGAAAGCCATGCGGTTGCTGGATGCGCTCATTGAAGCCGGCGTAAATCTCGGGGTAGACCGCTGCGATCAGTTCGCGGACCTGCGTGTAGTCGTGCATGCACGAGGCCCAGTCCACCCGGCTGTCCGGCAGCGTGGCCATGGCCATGCGACAGACGATCTCCACTTCCGGCAGCACGTGCTCGCTGACCGGCTCGAGCACGCCCCCCGAGGCACTGACATTGGACATCGCATCTTCGATGGTCACGAACTGCACGCCGGCCGGCGTGCGGATGCACTCCGAGCGCGCTACCACCGGCAGGATCAGCGCATCGCGGCCGTGCACCAGATGGCCTCGGTTGAGCTTGGTGGCGATGCCCACGGTCAGCTCCAGCCGCCGCATCGCCTCATAGGCACGCGGCGTATCGGGCACAGCGTGGATGAAGTTGCCGCCGAGGCCGATGAACACCCTGGCCGATCCATCCAGCATGGCCTGCATGGATTCGACCACGTGGTGGCCATCCGCGCGCGGCGGCTCGAAACCGAATACCTGCTGCAGCCGATCCAGGTAGGCGGGCTTGGGCTTTTCATCGATGCCGACGGTGCGGTCGCCCTGCACGTTGGAGTGGCCACGGATGGGGCCGATTCCAGCGCCGGGCTTACCGAAGTTGCCACGCAGCAACAGCAGGTTGGCTACCTGCTGCAGCAGCTGCGAACCGTGCTGATGCTGGGTCAGTCCCATGCCGTAGCAGATCACCGTGGCCTGTGAACGGATGTAGACTTCCGCGCAGCGCCGGATCTGCGCCTCGGCGATGCCCGACACCCGCACGATCTCGCCCCAGGGCTGCGCCAACACGTCCTCGCGCAGCGCATCCAGGCCAAGGGTGTGCTCGGCCAGGAAGGCGTGGTCAAGCACGGGCTCGCCCTGCGCTTCGCGCTCGAACATCACCTTCATGATGCCCTTGATGAAGGCGAGGTCGCCGCCGATGCGGATGTGCACGAACTCGCTGCTGATCTCGGTCGAGCCCAACGTGGCCATCTGTACGATGTCCTGCGGCTCGGTAAAGCGGATCAGCGCACGCTCGGGCATCGGGTTGACCGCCACGATGGGGATGCCACGTTTGCGCGCTTCCACCAGGTTGCTCATCATCCGCGGCGAATTGGTGCCGGTGTTCTGGCCCATCACGAAGATCGCCTCGGCATGCTCGAAGTCGTCCAGCACGATGGTGCCCTTGCCCACCCCGATCACCGGCGGCAGGCCGCGGCTGGTGGGTTCATGGCACATATTGGAGCAGTCCGGGAAATTATTGGTACCGAACTCACGCACGAAGATCGAGTACAGGAACGCCGCTTCGTTCGGCGTGCGGCCGGAGGTGTAGAACTCGGCCTGGTCAGGATGGTCGAGCGCGCGCAGGTGCCGGCCGATCAGCGCGAAGGCCTCGTCCCAGGTGCACGGCACGTAGTGATCGCTGGCCGTGTCGTAGCGCATCGGCTCGGTCAGCCGCCCCTGCATCTCCAGCCAGTAGTCGCTCTGTTCCATCAGTTCGCTGACCGTGTGTTCGGCGAAGAGCTCCCGGGTTACACGGTGCTCGGTCGCCTCCCAGGCCAGTGCCTTGGCACCGTTCTCGCAGAACTCGAACCTGCGCCGGTGGTCGGCATCGGGGAAGGCGCAGCTGGGGCACTTGAAACCGCCCGGCTGGTTCATCGCCCGTAGCGCCTTGGAGCCCTTGCCGACCACGCTCTGCTGCAGCAGCACCTTGGCCGTCGCTCCGGCCGCACCCCAGCCACCGGCCGGTTGGTTGTAGGGGGTGTATCGCGGCGGCTTCTGTTCGGACATGGCTTGGCAACCTGGTAGCGCGCAAGGGACCGGGGCCAGTCAAGCACGACCGTAGCTGTCGCGCCATCACCCGGTTAAGGGGCGCCAGCGTGCCACGGCAACAGTTACAACGGCGTCTTCCCATGACCGCTGCGCTATCCTGTGGCGGTACATGGCCTTTGTGCTCCACCCAGGACGTACTGCATGCCCGCACCGCCCCCGCCTACCACACCGCCTGCCGGTACTGCGTTGCGCACCCTGCAGCGCTGGCGTGAAACGGGACGGGACGAACGGGTCGACTTCATCGCCGAGGAAGTGCCGGTAGCGATGGGCTACAACGGCACGGTCTTCGCGGTGATGATGGCCACGCCCTGTGACCTGGAGGACTTCGCGCTGGGCTTCTCGCTCAGCGAGGGCCTGATCACGCGCTCGGAGCAGCTGATGGCCGTCGAGGTGCATGACCAGCTGGAAGGCATCGAACTGAAGATGACCGTTGCCGCCGACGCGCCCGGTGCGGCACTGGCCCCGTCCGACAGTCGTCTGCTGCCGGGCCGGGGCGGCTGCGGCCTGTGCGGCTCGCGGCAGTTGGAGGACGTGCTGCGACCTCTGCCGCCGGTGGGTGATCGCCGCCTGTATTCACCCACTGCACTGCAACGCGCCGTGGCCGGACTGGCCCAGCACCAGCCGATGAATGCCGCCAGTGGTTCCACCCACGCCGCCGCCTGGGCCGATGCCAGTGGCCGCATCGGCTGGGTACGGGAGGATGTCGGCCGCCACAACGCATTGGACAAGCTGATCGGCGCGTTGCACCACAACGCACACGGCAGCGAAGGCGGCCTGCTGGTCATTTCCAGCCGCGCCAGCTACGAGATGGTCAGCAAGGCGGCGCGCGCTGGTGTCAGCGTGCTGGCGGCAGTCTCGGCACCCACGGCGCTGGCCATCGACCTGGCCCGCACCGCCGGCCTGTGCCTGGTGGGGTTTGCCCGCAATGGCGGGTTCAATGTGTATACCCACCCTGAGCGATTGCAGGCGCCGTAGCGTCGAGCTTGCTCGACTGCTCAGGAGCAGCAGAGCATGGCTCGGCTCTACAACGGAGACGGCAGTCGAGCATGGCTCGACTCTACAGGTCCGCTTACCGGCAACCGTCCGGCAAGGCGGCAACGGCCGCCACCACCTCCCCCTGCATGCCCTTTCCTACGGCCATGTCCAGCTCGCCTCCGGCACTGCCGTGCTGGCGTTGCACCTCATGCTCGCAGGCGCCGCGCACACGGCTGCGCGCGTTGGAGCGCAGCATGCTGCAGCGCCAGTCCCCCGGGCCCAGCGGCAGCACCGAATAGACCACGCTGTTGCAGGCATTGCCTGCGCGCTCGACCAGGCTGCGACCGCCGAAGTCGCGCGGCACACTGCTGCGCGTCGGGTCGTAATAGCTGTCGGGGAAGCTGCGCGCGTACTGCTCGACGTCCACCTGCAGCGGCTGTGTCCCCAAGGCGGGCAACTGCAGCGGTTCATCGCATTCCGTGCTGTCGGCGCGGTGCTGGATGAACTGATAGATCGGCCGATCAAGCCGACGGTCCTCCGCGGTCACCGCACTGACCGCACCCAGCACCGGCAGCGCGGCGCGGTTGGCCATGCGTGCCAGCACACCGGCCTCGGCCGGGACGCAGCGATCACGCACCGTGGCCGCCAGCAGGAACACCACGTCGTCACGGAACGCACGATCCTCGCGCAGGTGCCGCTCGATGTCGGCCTGCAGCGCGGGCACCGGTGCGGGGAACGCCACGGACGGCGGACGTCCCTGCGGTGCCCAGCGCTGCCAGGCCAGCAGCGCGGCACCGATCCCCAGCCAGTACGAGCGCCGCATCAGCTGCCGATCGCCGTCAGCGTGGCCGCGTCCGCATCATAGGAGGCGCTGGCGATGTCGCCCTCGAAGCGCTTGATCCGCAGGTGGCCCGACAGCCGATAGGCATCCCACAGATTGCCGATTGCAATCGGCTTGGCCAGGGTCACGTGGATGATCTGGTTCGGTGGCGGCGGCGGCACGTGGATGCAGGCGCCGTAGAACGGCACGAACAGCAGTTCATTCACCGCCCCGGCGTCGTCCATGCCCAACGGCACTACGTACCCGTCCAGGTCGACCTCGCGACCGTCCACGTCATCGACGACGGCAGCGGAGCCGAACTGCTGCGCGCGGTCGGGGCTGGAGTGGTCGATGGCCGCGCCCGGCGGCGTGCCCGAGCCCGTGTCATCGATCAGCCCACCGACGCCGGACATCGCACCCATGCCGCCGCTGCGGTCGATGCCGATCTGCGGCGGCGGGCGCAGGAAAGCGTCCTCCTCCGGCATCAACGCGCTCCAGGCCGTGATCGCGCCCTCGGCCGGCGCGGCCTTATCCGGCGTGCTCACCGCATCGGACGTGGCCGCGGCGGCAGCTGGTTCGGCCGCCACGTCGGGCACATCGCCGCCGGGCCGGCTGCAACCGGCCAACAACATCAACACCAGGATACAGACGTTACGGTTCATAGGGCCTCAACTCGGGGTCTGCCATGGTGTAGGCCGAACCGGCCAGATCGTCGTCCACGCGCTCGGCGCGCAGGGTGCCGGCGAGGAAGAACGGCGAGTACATGTCCGGCATGTCGATCGGCCGCGACAACCGCACGTGCACGATCTGGTTCGGGGGTGGCGGCGGCACGTGGATGCAGGCGCCGTAGTACGGCACGAACAGGAACTCGGTCAGCCGGCCATCGCTGGCATTGGCCAGCGGCACCACGTAGCCCGGCAGACGCACGGCGCGGTCCAGCACCGTGCCCACCGTGCGGAAGGTGCCGAACTGGGCCATGCGCCGGTTGCCGTTATGCTTCACTTCCGGCCCGTCACCCCGCTCCAAGGCGGCCAGTTCGTCGGCGGGCATCATCTGCAGCCAGTCCAGTTCCTGCTCGGCAGCCGCTTGGGTTGTCGCGCCTTCCTGCACAGGCGTCGGCGGCAGGGCCTGCACGCCGGTATCCAGCGGACGTTCGCAGCCGGCCAGCAGCAGGATCACGGCAAGGGAAAGCCACGTGCGCATCGCTCAGGCTCCCGCCGACAGGCCGTCGGCCAAGGTGCGTCGATAGGCCAGCAAAGCAGGTACCAGACCGGCCACGGCACTCAGCACCAGCACCCCGCCTACCCACGCCAGCTCGCGCAGGTCCGGCCAGACATGGATAATCGACAGGCCGAAATTCGCCAGCGCCCAGCCGCGCCCGGCAAGGCTGGCGGCCACCAGGATGGCCAACGCCAGCACGCAGGCCATGCCGCTGGTCGCCACCGCTTCCAGCACCAGCAGGCCGGCGATGTAGCGTGGCCGTGCACCGGTGGCGCGCAGCACCGCCATCTCGCGACGGCGCTCCTGCAGGGTCGACACCAGCAGCGCCACCAGCGAGACCAGGCCCAGCAGCACCACCATCGCACTGATCAGCTGCAGCGCCCGCTCGGCCGTGCCCAGCGACTGCCACAGCTGCTGCAGGGTCACGCCGGGCAGGATCGCCAGCAGTGCCTCGTCGGGGTAGTCATTGATCGCGCGCTGTACCGAGAATGTGGCGATGCGCGAGTTCAGGCCGAGCAGGAAGGCAGTGATGCTGGTCGGGGTCAGGTCCAGGTGCCGCGCCTGTTCGGCGCTGACCTTGTGCCCGCGCAGCTGCACGCCCGAACGCCAGTCCACGTGGATGGCCTCGATCGCCGGCAACGACACCAGCACCGACGAATCCACCGGCGTGCCAGTCCGCTGCAGCACGCCGCTGATACGGAATGGCTTGTCGGCATGCTTGGCCAGCGTCACCGCGGCAGTACCGTGGGCGAGAACCATCTCATCGCCGACCTGCACGCCCTGCGCGCGGGCGACGTCGGCGCCGACCACGGCGTCGTACAGATCATCGAAGGGCTTGCCCTCACCGAAGGCCAACGTATGCCCGGCACCGTAGCGGTAGTGCTCGAAGTAGCCGCCGGTGGTGCCGATCACCCGGTAGCCGCGCCAGGAATCACCCAGCGACAACGGCACCGCCCACTTCACCTGCGGCAGCGTCGACAGCTCCTGGTAGGACTGCCAGGACACGTTGTTGGTCGGGTCGCCGATGTGGAACACCGAATACAGCAGCAGATTCACCGGCCCCGAGCGCGCGCCGACGATCAGGTCGGTGCCCGAAACGGTGCTGGCGAAACCCTCATGGGCCTGCACGCGCACGCGCTCCACGCCCAGCAGCAGGGTCACGCTGAGGGTGATGACCAGGACGGTCAGGGACACGCTCAGCGCACGGCTGCGCAGGCTGGCCCAGGCAAGTTCAAACATGGGCGGCTCCGGCGTGGTTGATGTCCTGCAGCTGCACGACGCGGTCGAACAGCGGTTGCAGGCTGTCGTCATGGCTGACCACAACCGCGGTGGTACCGGCCGCGGCACACTGCGCGGCCATCAGCTGCAGGAAGGCGCTGGCCGCCTCGCGGTCCAGTGCCGAGGTCGGCTCATCGGCGAGCAGCACGGCCGGGCGACCGATCAACGCCCGCGCCGCCGCCACGCGCTGCTGCTGGCCGACGCTGAGGGTGCCGGCACGGCGCTGCAGCAGGTCCCCATCCAGATGCAGGGCCCGCACCAGGCGGAGGATCTCATCCTCCAGCGGGCCACCGACCCGTGCGCTGCGCGCGGGGGAGAAGCGCAGGCCCAGCGCGATGTTGTCCCGCACGCTGAGGAAGGGCAGCAGGTTGAACTGCTGGAAGATCACACCGAGCTGATCGGCGCGGAAGCGGTCGCGCGCCGCTGGCTTCAGGGCGTGCACGGCCGTACCGGCCACCCTCACCTCGCCTTGTTCGGGGCACAACACACCAGCCAGCAGGCCCAGCAGGGTGCTCTTGCCCGACCCGCTGGCACCGCGCAGCAGCACGCTGCTGCCGGCCGCGATGCGCAGCTGCGGAATGTCCAGCACGGTGCGCCCGCCGTAGCTGAAACGCACCTGCTCCAGTGCGATCACGGCGGCGGCGTTCATGGGGCCAGCACCACGCGCAGGTTCTCGGCGTTGAGCACGGTGCGGCCCTGGCCGGCCGCCGTCGCGCTGTTGACAATGACCTCGTGCAGGTTCGGGAAGGCCTTCGGCAAGGCCAGCACCAACACGCGCAGCGCGGCCGGGTTGGCGCACTGGTAGCGCAGTTCGGCGTTGAAGCCGGCATGGGTGTGTTTGGCCGGCGTAGCGGCAGTGGCGGGCGCGGCGGCGGCAAAGCCCTCGGCGCGTGCGTCACGTTTCAGCGGCGTGCACTGCGCTGCGGTGGGCAGGGTCAGCCAGTCGCCGCGCTTGAGCGTGGCCAGTGCCGCGTCCAGCGCCGCCTGTTCGGTGGCATTGGCCGGCGGTCGCTCGAAGTCGAGGATGCCGATGCCCGGCGCCTGCAGGGCCAGTTCAAGGGTGCCCTGGTCCACGGCCAGGTCGACCAGGGCCTGGCCATGCACGTGGGCGCCTGGCTGACGCACGTCATGTGCCTGCACTGCAGGAGCTGCAAACAACAGGAACAGCAAAACGGAACGCTTCATTGAGGACTCCATCGTTGTTACTATGTAACATTATGGACCACATCCCCACGCCACCCGCAAGGGCACTGCCCCAGCCGCCAGCTTCGGCACGCTGGCACCCCCGTCTCGACCTGGCCGGCGCCTGGCTGTCTCTGGCCTGCGCCGCGCACTGCATCACCCTGCCCCTGCTGCTGGCCTTCGTGCCGGCGGCGATGATGGCCCTGCGCTCGTTCCAGCACCCGGCCCACGGCGCGATGACCGCGCTGCTGGTGATGTCGCGCTGGGAATGGGTGTTCGCCGTAGTTGCCTCCACCGTGGCCATGGCCAGCACCGTGTCGGGCTGGCGTCGCCACCAGCAGTGGCGACCGCTGCGGCTGGCGGCCTGCGGCGCGGTCACGCTGCTGGCGTCCTCGCTGTACATGCCGCTGAAGGAATCGCTGGTCTGGCATGGCGTGGCGACCGCCTGCGGCGGCGTGCTGCTGGCCACCGCCCACACCCTCAACCGGAGGGCGTTGCAACGGTAGTCGTCCACCTTGGTGGAAGTTCCCGACGTGCCAACTAAGGTTGGAATCTACACGGCGTCGGGGCCAGACCCTGCGCGTCGCGTTCGCGCAGCAGATCGGCGAAGGCCTTCAACGCGGGCGGCAGGTGACGGTGGCCGGGAAAATACAGGTACAGACCCGGGAACGGCGGGCACCAGGCATCCAGCACCGGCACCAGCGCGCCGCTGTCCAGGTCCTCGCGGATATGGATATGCCATTCGGACAGGAACGCCAGGCCGACACCGGCCTGGCCGCCGAGGCGGTGGCGATCGCCAATGACACGCCTTACGGCCTGAGCGCGCTGGTGATCGGCGCAGATGAAGCACATGCGACGGCGGTGGCGCGGAAGATCCAGTCCGGCCGCGTGCTGGTGAATACGCTGCGGCACGAGCCGCTGGCCCGTTCGGCGGCATGAAGCAGTCGGGCACTGGCCGCGAGAGCGGCGCGTGGGGCATGGAAGCATTCCTGGAAGCGCAGACGTTGGTGGTGGGGTGATGGCCGTCCACCGGTAGTGTCGGGCCATGCCCGGCGGATATGGATTGTGCCAACCAAGGTTTGCACCTACCGGTTCGCGGCGCGGCGGCTGTGCACCCAGTAGTACAGCGTGGGCAGCACCAGCAGGGTCAGCAGCATCGCCGACAGCAGGCCACCGATCACCACCACCGCCAGCGGCTTCTGCGTCTCGGCACCAATCGCGTGCGAGGTGGCCATCGGCAGCAGACCGAACATTGCCAGCAGCGCGGTCATCAGCACTGTGCGCAGGCGCTGCAGCGAGCCCTGCACCACCGACTGCAGCAGGTCCATGCCCTGCTCACGCAGCTGGGCAAACCGGCTGAGCATCACCACACCGTTCAGTACCGCCTGCCCGAACAAGGCGATGAAACCGATCGCCGCCGACACCGACAACGGGATGCCGGTCAGCCACAGGGCAAGGATGCCACCGATCATCGCCAGCGGCACGTTGGCCAGGATCAGCGCCGCACTGCTGATGTCCTTGAACGCATCAAACAGCAGCACGAAGATGATCAGCACCGACAGCGGGATCACCCAACCCAGCCGCTTCATCGCGCGCTGCTGGTTCTCGAACTCGCCCGACCACTCCAGGCGGTAGCCCTCGGGCAGCGTCACGCTGGCATCCACCCGCGCACGCATGTCGGCCACTACACTGCCCATGTCACGCCCGGCGATGAAGATGCTCACCGCCTTCACCCGCTGTGCGTTCTCGCGCGAGATGTTGATCGCACCGCTGGCCATCTGGAAATCGGCGACGTCGGACAGGGTCACGGTATGCCCATCGCCGATGCCCACCGGCACCATGCGCAGGCGCTGGAGATCACGGTCGGCATCGTCCAGGCGCAGGGTGATCGGGAACTTCCGGTCGCCCTCCCACAGCTCGCCCACTTCGCGGCCGCCCAGCGCGGTCTCGATCACCTCATCGATGTCACGCACGTTCAGGCCATAGCGTGCGGCACGGTCACGATCGATCTGCACCTGCAGTTGCGGCAGCGAGCCGTCGCGGTCGATGAAGGCGCTCTCCACGCCGTCCACGCCACGCACCTGGCCGAGAATGGCCTGGGCTTCCCGGTTCAGCACATCCAGGTCGGCACCGCTGACCTTGATCACGACCTGGCCCTTGATCTGCGAGATGCTCTCCAGGATGTTGTCGCGCACCGGCTGCGAGATCGAGAACTCCGGTCCTGGAATGCGCTGCTCCAGGGTGCGCTGCAGGTCGGCGATCAGCTGCCGCTTGTCCACGCCCTTGGGCCATTCCTTCTCCGGCTTCAACGCCACCAGCGCCTCGATCTGGTTCGCGCCCTTGGCATCGGAACCATCCTCAGGACGGCCCAGCTTGGCCACCACCGTGGAGACCTGCGGGTAGCTGTTCACCAGTTCGCGGATGCGCCGCGACTGCTGCTGCGCCTCGGCGAGGCTGGTGCTGGGGTCGAGCGTGGCGGTCAGCCAGATCGAGCCTTCATCCAGCTCCGGCAGGAACTCCGAGCCCAAGCGCGTGCCCAGCGCCAGCGTACCGACCAGCAGCGCGACGGCGGTCAGCACCACCGCCCGCGGACGGGCCAGCGCACGCTCCAGCACCGGCTGGTACCAGCCGGTCAGGCGGTCCATCAGTGGGTTTTCGCCGCGCATGCGGTCGCGCCGCAGCCACCAGTAGCAGAACAGCGGCACCACGGTCAGCGCCAGGATCAGCGCACCGATCAGCGCCGAGGTGACCGAGTAGGCCATCGGCGCGAACATACGGCCTTCCTGCCGCTGCAGGGTGAAGATCGGGATATGCGCGGCGATGATGATCAGCATCGAGAAGAAGGTCGGCCGCCCGACTTCCGAGGCCGCCGACAGCACGGTGCAGAACCGTGTCTTGCGGTCTGCCGTACGCGGCAGCGCGGACAGGCGCGAAACGATGTGCTCGGTGACGATCACCGCACCGTCGATGATGATGCCGAAATCCATCGCCCCCAGCGACAGCAGGTTGGCCGGCACGCCCCACAGGTGCAGGCCGAGGAAGGTCGACAGCAGGGCCAGCGGCATCATCGCCGCCACGATCAGCGCGGCGCGTGCGTTGTAGAGGAACAACCACAGCACCAGGAATACCAGCACCGCACCTTCCAGCAGGTTGCGGAACACCGTCTTCAGCGTGGTCGAGACCAGCCAGGAGCGGTCGTAGAACGGCTCGATACTGACGCCTGCCGGCAGCTGGCTGGCTTCGATCCCGGCCACGCGCGCATGCAGGGCGTCGAGCACATCGGACGGATTTTCGCCCTTGCGCATCAGCACCATGCCGAACACCGCATCGTCGTTGTCGTCCTGGCCAACCAGGCCCTGCCGCGGCAGCCCGGTATCGGCGATGCTGGCCAGGTCGCGCACCAGCACCGGCGTACCGCCTTTCTGTGCGACCACCACGCTGCCGATATCGGCAGGCGTGCGCATCAGGCCGACGCCGCGGATCAGGAACTGCTGCTGGCCACGCTCCACATAACCGCCACCGGCATTGGAGCTGCCCTTCTCCAGTGCTTCGGAGAATTCGCCGAGGCTGATGCCACGGTCACGCAGCTTGTCCAGATCCGGCTTGACCTGGAACGTACGCGCATAGCCGCCGAAGCTGATCACGTCGGCCACGCCGGGCACGGTACGCAGGCCACGCTCCATCACCCACTCCTGCACGGTGCGCAGCTCGGTGGGGCTCATGTGCGGGGCCTTCAGCACGTAGCGGTAGACCTCGCCCACCGCCGAACTCATCGCCTCCAGCTCGGGGGTCACGCCCTCGGGCAGGTCCACGCCCTGCAGGCGCTCCATCACCTGCTGGCGCGCGAAGTAGTCATCGGCCTTGTCGTCGAAGGTCAGGATGATCATCGACAGGCCGAACTGCGTATGCGAGAACACCCGCACCGAGTGCGGGATGCCCGACAGTGCCACTTCCAGCGGCATGGTGACTTCGCGCTCGACCTCCTCCGCGGCGCGACCCGGGTGCAGCGAGACCACGGTCACCTGGGTGTCGGACACATCGGGGAAGGCTTCCACCGGCAGTACGCGGAACGCAGCGATGCCGGCACCGATGAACAGCAGCAGCGCCAGCATCACCATCAGCGGCTGGCGCAGGCAGCAGGCAATCAGGCGATCGATCATGGTGCGGCATGCCCCATCGCGGGAGCAGCGGTTGCCGAGGGCGCCGTTGCCGGGGCCGGCGCGTTGTCCACCAGCTGCTGCAGCAGCAGGCCGCCCTCGACCACCACGCGGGTGCCGGCCGCCAGCCCTTCGCGCACCCACAGGCGCCCGTCACCCAGCTCCTCGGCCTGCACGGCGCGACGCGCGTAGTGGCCCTTGCCTTCGTCCACGAACACGACCTGCTTGCCATCGATCAGCAACACGGCGGCATCCGGCACCGACACGCCACCCTGTGCCGGCAGCGCCACCTGGGCGCGCACGTACTGCCCCGCCTTGAAGCTGCGGCCGTGGTTGTCCAGTTCGGCGCGCGCCTGCACCACGCGGCGCTCGCTGTCGACGAAGTCATCCACATGCTGCAGGGTCGCCTGCAGCGTGCTGCCATCGGCAGCCGGCACGCGCACCGCCATGCCCGGCTGCAGGCGCCCGGCCAGGCTCTCGGGAACGTCCAGCAACAGCCACAGGCGGTCGGGATCACCGATCACTGCCAGCGGGTGCTCGCCATCGGGACCCACGTTCATGCCCGGGCTCATCCGTCGCTCCACCAGCACGCCGTCGATGGGCGCACGCAGCGGCAGGCGCTGGTCCACGCGGTTGCCATTGCCATAGACGGTGGCGAACGCGGCGGCGCGTGCATGGTCGGCCTGGCTGCCGGCAAAATGCGCTTCGGCTTCATCCAGTTCGCGGTCCGAGGCCACGCCGGCGGCATGCAGCTCGCGGGTGCGCTCCAGTTCGCGACGGGCCTGCTGCAGCTCGGCGCGACCGCGTACGCCTTCGGCCTGCGCCTGGCCGAACTCCGGCGAGGTGATCCAGGCGATGACCTGGCCAGCCTTGACCTTCTGCCCCGGCTGCGCCTCGATGCGCGAGACCTGGCCCGGCAACGGCGCGCGCAGCGCACTGGAGCGTGTTTCGTCCCAGACCACCCGGCCCGGCAACTGCAGCGAGGCACTGGCACCCTCGCTCACGGCTTCGCTGCGCAGTACGTCCAACTGGCGGCTGTCGGCCGGGAACTGGATCTGCCCGGCACTGACCACCGGCGCGCCATCGGCATAGGTGGCCGGTTCACGCCCACAGCCGGACAGCAGGGCCAGCGCGAGCAGCGCAGGCAGCAATGCGCGGCGCGCACGCGGTTGAGTGGCGGCAAGCGGGATCACAGGGTCTCTCCTTCGGCAACGGACGTGGCGGCGCTCCAGCGCGCCAGTGCAATGGCATGGTCGGCACGCGCCTGGATCAGCGCGGCTTCGAACTCACGCCAGCTGCGGCGTGCGTCCAACAGGTCGGTCAGGCTGGCGGCGCCGCGGCGATAGGCCAGTTCGATGCCCTGCACGGCCTTGCGTGCGCTGTCGGCGTGCAGCCCCTCGTAATCCCGGCGGCGCTGCGCGGCGGCATCGGCGCCGGCCTGCAGCTGGTCCAGCTCGGCCCAGGTCTGGCGCTGCAGCGCATGCAGCTCCAGTGCGGCGACATCGCGGTCGGCCTCGGCACGCTGGATACCCCCCTGCGTGCGCGACGGCGCCCCCAGCGGGATCGTCACCGACACGCCCCAGGTCACGCCATTGATGTCGGTCGGCTCGCGCTCGGCCTCCACGCCCCACTGGATATCGCGGCGGCGTTCGCTGCGGGCAAGCGCCACACCCGCATCGGCCGCGGCCAGACGCGAGCGTGCGGCGCGCAGGTCCACCCGCTGCTGCGGGTCGGCGGCGCTGCCAGCCGCTTCCCTGCTTGCGTCGGGCCACGCGTCGTCCGCACTGAGAGAGGTGCTTTCCTCCCTGCCCAGCAGCAGGGCCAGGGTGTGCTGCGCATCGCGCAGGTCCAGCGCTGCTTCGCGTGCCGCATCGGCCATTGCGAGGTCATCCACGGCAAGGCGGGCACGATCCACGGGGGCCATTGCACCGCTGGCGACCTGCCGCTCCGCAGCGGCCATTTGCTCGGCCGAACTGCGGCCGTTGGCCTCGGCAATGTCCCGTACGTCCTGCGCGGCCTTCAGCCTGAAATAGGCTTCGTGCAGGGCCACCAGCTGCCGGCGGCGCATGTCCAGCTGTTCCAGCCCGGCCGCCTCCACCAGCGCATCGGCCTGGCGCATGCGCAGCGTTCGTTTGCCGCCGCGTTCCCAGGTGAAGCCCAGGCCGAGGGTTCTGTCGACGCGCTTGTCCTGCCAGCGGCCGCCGCCGACGCCGTGCTTCGGGCTTATCTTGCTGGTGCCCAGCGACAGTTCCGCTGCAGGCCGCAATGCAGCGGTCAGCGCATCACCCTGCGCACCGCGCAGTTCCAGCGCCGCCGCGCGCAGGTCCGGGTTGTGCGCATCCATGGCACGTTGCGCGTCCTGCAGGCTGATCGCCCACGCCGCAGGTGCACACGCCAGTGCGGCCAGCAGGGCCGCCGAACGAGGGAGGAAATTCATGCGCGCCACGGTAAGGTGGCGCACTTGCGCCAAACTTTCCCGAACCTTGCGCGAAGCTTGCAATGCGAATCCTGTTGATCGAAGACGACGCGGCCCTGGCCGACGGCCTGGTGCGTGCCCTGCAGGGCGCCGGCCATCTGTGTGACCACCTGGCGCAGGGCCTGTTGGCGCCGGGGGCGCTGGCCGCTGCACCGTATGACGTGATGGTGCTGGACCTGTCGCTGCCCGATGTCGACGGCCTCGACCTGCTGTCGCGCTTGCGCGACCAGGGCATCAGCCTGCCCGTGCTGATCCTCACCGCACGCGATGGCGTGGAGGACCGCATCCTCGGCCTGGACCGCGGTGGCGATGACTACCTGGCCAAGCCCTTCGCGCTGGGCGAACTGGAAGCGCGCCTGCGCGCGTTGGCACGACGCCGCAGCGATGCGCCTGCACAGAAGCGGCTCGGCCGCCTGTGCCTGGACAGCATCCGCCAGGAGGTGCAGGTGGACGGCCAGCGCATCGAGCTGACCGCACGCGAGCTGGCCCTGGTCGATGCGCTGATGCAGCAGCCCGGACGCACCGTGACCAAGCAGCGCCTGTTCGACGCGCTGTACAGCTGGGACCACGAGGCCAATCTCTCCGTGATCGAAGTGCATATCAGCCGCCTGCGCCGCAAGTTCGAACAGGCCGGCGCGGATGTGGGCATCCGCATGCTGCGTGGCCTCGGCTACCGGCTGGAGGCCATCGATGGTTGAGCGCGTGGCGAGCCTGCGCGGGCTGCTGCTGCGACGGCTGTGGCTGCCGCTGCTGGTGCTGCTGCTGTGCAGTGCGGTGGGCTCGTTCGCACTGGCGCGCTACTTCGCTGGCCAGGTCTACGACCGCTGGCTGCTGGATTCGGCGATGTCCTTGTCCGAGCTGGTGAAGGAGCAGGATGGTCGCGCGGTGATGGACGTGACGCCGGCCATGTCACGCATGTTCACCTGGGACACGGTGGATGAAGTGCATGGCGAAGTGGTCGATGCCAGCGGCGCGCGGCTGTATGGCGATCTGGCCGAGGCACTGCCGCGGCCCGCACAGACCGCCGATGACGACGCGGTCTACTACGATGCGCGGCTGCGCGGGCAAGCGGTGCGCATGGTGGAGGTGCTGGTACCGACCACGGGCGGGCATCAGGTGCGCCTGCGCGTGGCCGAGACACTGCGCAAGCGGCACCGGCTGGAGCGCAAGTTGCTGATGACCAGTGTGCCGTTCCAGGCCGCGATCCTTGCTCTGGCTGCGTGGCTGGCCTGGTCAGGCACAGGCGCGGCGGCGCGCCATGCCAACCAGGTGGCGCGGCGACTGGCGAGCCCGCGACCTGACCCGCTTGCGCCTCTGGACCCGCAGCAGGAGGCACCGCGCGAGCTGTGGCCCGCGGTGGAGGCCTACAACGCACTGCTGCAGCGGCTGGATGCAATGCAGGCGGCGCAGCGGCGCTTCGTCAGCAATGCCGCGCACCAGCTGCGCACGCCGTTGGCGGCGATGCAGGTGGAGCTGGAGAGTTCGCTGCGGCAGCAGGACCCACAGGCGCAGCAGCTGGCGCTGTCCGGAACCCTGGCTGGATTGTCGAGACTGCAGCATCTGGTCAACCAGCTGCTGCTGCTCAGCCGTTCGGAGGATGCACAGGGCGCTTCGTTGCCGTTGCAGGTACTGGACGTGGCCTCGCTGGCGCGCACCGTGGTCGAGCGCTATGCCGACCGCGCGTTGGCTGCCGGCGTGGACCTGGGATACGAGGGGCCGGACGAAGGCGTGCCGGTGCAGGGCGATGCACCGTTGCTGCGCGAGGCGCTGGGCAATCTGCTGGACAACGCGCTGCGCTATGGCGCCATGCGCGGAATGATCACCCTGAGCGTGCAACGCGATGCGGACGGCGTGCAGGTCTGGGTGGATGATGATGGCGCCGGCATCGACGCGGCCGAACGTGGCCGCGTCACGGAGCGCTTCTACCGCGCCAGCAGCCAGGGCGATGGCTGTGGCCTGGGCTTGGCCATCGTGGCCGAGATCGCGCAGCGGCATGACGCCGGGTTGGAGATCGGGAGTGCGCCGATGGGCGGCGCGCGGGTGGGCATGCGGTTCCGCGCCCTGTAGAGCCGAGCCCATGCTCGGCTGCCTCTGGCGCGGCGCCTGAGCCGAGCCTGGGCTCGGCTCCACAGGTTCCGCCGCCGGGCGTGGCCCGGCGCTACCGTGACCGTGGCCAAGATCGCGCAGCGGCATGCTGCCGCGCTGGACATCGGCAGCGCGCCGATGGGTGGTGCACGGGTGGGCATGCGGTTCCGCGCACTGTAGAGCCGAGCCCATGCTCGGCTGCTTCTGGCGCAGTGCCTGAGCCGAGCGTGGGCTCGGCCCTACAGGTTCCGCCGCCGGGCGTGGCCCGGCGCTACCGTGACCGTGGCCGAGATCGCGCAGCGGCATGATGCAGCGCTGGAGATCGGCAGCACGCCGATGGGTGGCGCACGGGTGGGCATGCGGTTCCGCAGCGGGTAGAGCCGAGCCCATGCTCGGCTGCCTCTGGCGCAGTACCTGAGCCGAGCGAGGGCTCGGCCCTACAGGTTCCGCCGCCGGGCGTGGCCCGGCGCTCCCGTTACCGTGGCCGAGATCGCGCAGCGGCATGCTGCCGCGCTGGACATCAGCAGCGCGCCGACGGGTGGCGCACGCGTGGGAATGCGGTTCCGCGCCCTGTAGAGCCGAGCCCATGCTCGGCTGCCTCTGGCGCGGCGCCTGAGCCGAGCGAGGGCTCGGCCCTACAGGTTCCGCCGCCGGGCGTGGCCCGGCGCTACCGTTACGGCGTTGACATCGAATACGGCGCCTGCGCGCCCTGCCCCGGCCACTCCTTGTTCGGTTCGGCCTGCATGGTGAAGGTCAGCTCGCCACCGGCCAGGATCTCGTCATGGCGCAGGAAGGTGCGCTTAAGCGGCTTGCCGTTGAGGCTCACGCTGCCCACGTAGGTGTGCTTGTCGTCCAGGCCGTTGGCCACGATCGTGAACGTCTTGCCGTTCGGCAGGCGCATCGCGGTCTTCGGCAGGAACGGACGGCCGAGGATGTACTCGCCCGAACCCGGCGCCACCGGATAGAAGCCCAGCGCGGTGAACACGTACCAGGCCGACATCTGGCCGACGTCATCGTTGCCGGCCAGGCCATCGGGGCGGTCGGCGTACTGCGTGTCCATGATCTGCTTCAGCCGGGCCTGGCTGCGCCACGGCTGGCCGGCGTACGAATACAGGTAGGCGACGTGGTGGCTGGGTTCGTTGCCGTGCGCGTACCAGCCGATCAGGCCGGTGATGTCTTCCATGTGCTCGAAGATGGACGGATCGACCTTGGCGTTGAACACTTCGTCGAGCCGCGCCAGCAGCTTGTCGCTGCCGCCGTGCGCTGCGGCCAGCCCTGCCACGTCCTGCGGCACATACCAGGAATACTGCCAGGCGTTGCCTTCGGTGTAGTCGGTGCCGTAACCGCTGGCACTTGGGTCGAACGGCGTGCGGAAGCTGCCATCACGCTTGCGCGCGCGCATGAAGCCGGTTTCCTTGTCGAAGGCATTGCGCCAGTTGCCGGCACGCCTGTCGAAGGTGGTGGCCACGTCGGTCTTGCCCATCGCCTGCGCCATGCGCGCGATGGTCCAGTCGTCGAAAGCATACTCCAGCGTCTTGCTGGCCGCCTCGCCCTCCTCGTCGATCGGCACGTAGCCAAGCTCGCGGTACTGCGCGATGCCGTCGTAGGGGCCGTAGTTGGCCGTCTCGACCATGGCTTTCAGCGCCTTGTCGGCGTCGAAGCCGCGAATGCCCTTGACGTAGGCATCGGCGATCACCGGCACCGCGTGGTATCCGATCATGCACCAGTCTTCCAGGCCGTGGAACGACCACACCGGCAGCATGCCGTAGGGGCTGTGGTCGTGGTGGGCCAGCATCGAATTGATGAAATCGCTGTTGCGCTGCTCAGGCTGCACCAGGGTCAGCAAGGGATGCAGGGCGCGGTAGGTATCCCACAGCGAGAAGGTCGAGTAGTTGGTGTAGCCCTCGGCCTTGTGCACGGCATTGTCGGCGCCGCGGTACTGGCCGTCGGCATCCATGAACAGCGTCGGCCCCAGCAGGGTGTGGTACAGCGCGGTGTAGGCGCTGCGGCGCGCATGTTCTGGCGCGTCGATGTCCAGCACCGACAGCGCCTTCGTCCACTCCTGCTTCGCCTGCGCACGCACACGGTCAAAGTCGAAGTCGGCGACTTCCGCGTCGAGATTGGCGATGGCACCGGCCTCGCTGACAGGCGAAATCGCCACCTTGACGATCAGCGGTGCATCCAGCTTGCCGAAGTCGAAGGTGCCGACCAGCTGCCGGCCCTCGATCTGCGCACGCTGCTTCGGGTCCTTCTCACCCGGAGGCGCGAAGCCCTTGTAGACGATGTCCTTCTCGGTGCTGTGCAGCTCGTGGCTGGTCAGCGGCCGCGAGAAGCGCATCGCGAAATACAGCTGGCGACCCGCCGCCCAGCCGCGCGTTTCACGGAAGCCGGTGACGGTCCCGTCGTCGCGGACGCGCACCCGCGACCACAGGATCTTGCCCGGGTAGTCGTACATGCTGGTGCGCATGTCCAGCAGCATCTTCGCGTCGGTACCCCTGGGGAAGGTGTAGCGATGCACGCCGACGCGGGCGCTGGTGGTGAGCTCGGCGCGCACCTTGTAGTCGTCCAAGGTAACCGCGTAGTAGCCCGGCTCGGCCTTCTCGTCGTCATGGCGGAAGCGCGAGGCATAGCCGCTGCGCGGCTTTTCCGGATCGCCGCGCTCCAGGCCGGGCTCACCGGTGAACGGCATCACCAGGATGTCGCCCAGGTCCGAATGGCCGGTGCCGGAGAAATGCGTGTGCGAGAAGCCGACGATGCTGCTGTCGTCGTAGCGGTAGCCGGCTGCCCAGCCATAGGCCTTTTCGCGCGGCTGGATGCGCGTGTCCGGGCTGAGCTGGACCATGCCGAACGGCACCGTGGCACCCGGGTAGGTATGCCCTTCCCCGCCGGTGCCGATGAAGGGGTCGACCGAGGCATAGGCCTTGTCGGCGGCGGACTTCGGCGTGGCGGCCGTGCCCACGCCGGAGGCAAGCATGGCAGTGGCGGCGACGGCGATCAGGAGGCGACGGTCCAGCAGGGGCATCGGCATTTGGATCGATTCAGGTGGTGAACTGATCGTAGCACCGGGTTTGCCGCGAGGCATGTTGCGCTGCGGTTGCCCGGGCGCACCCTGGTAGAGGCCGGCTTTTTTCGGCGTTGTGCCAACCAGGGTTGGCACCTACCAAATGCGTGGCGCAGGCCACAGCGGCTGACCGCTTCGATCCAGTGCGGCAGGTTGTAGTAGTTGGTGATGCGCGCGACCTTGCCGTCACGGATCTCGAAAGACGCACCCCCGGGGAGCACGTACGGCTGGCCGTGCGCCTCGGGCAGGCCTTCGTCGCATGCTCGGCTGACCCTTTCTGTAGAGCCGAGCCCATGCTCGGCTGGAACAGCAGTCGAGCATGGGCTCGGCTCTACAAGAGCAGTCGAGCATGGGCTCGACTCTACAAGAGCAGCCGAGCATGGGCTCGACTCTACAAGAGCAGCCGAGCATGGGCTCGGCTTTACAAGGGCGTCAACGCGGCGGCAGGCCGTCGCTCACGCGTTCCATTGCCTGCCGGTAGCGGCGGCTGCCAAACAGACCGCGCTGCAGGGTCGTGCGCATCGCCTGCACCTCGTCCTCATCCGGCTGCTGCGCGCAGGCACGCTCGGCCCAGAACACCGCGCGGTCAAACTCGACCTCGCTGCGCGCGGCGTAGTACTGCGCCAGCATCCAAGCCGCCTGCGTCCACGCCTGTCCGCCCCAGAATTCCAGCGTATCCAGCAGACGCGGCAGGCGCCCCTCGGCAGGGACCTGCGTGCGCAGGTAGTACCCCGCACCCGCTACGCAACTGCGGACGCGACGCTGCAGACGCTCGCCCCATTCTTCTTCGTTCGCCGCCAGCTCCAGGCAGCGCAGCTCGCAGGCATTGGACAGATGCACCAGCTCGTCCGCGCCGATGCCGGCAATCCCGCCCTCCTCCAGGCCTCGGTCGTAGACCAGGCTGAGGTTGTAGATTGCGCGGCCACTGTCCTGCTCGACTGCACGGCGGTACCACTGGATGGCCAGCGCCGGATCGTAGGCAGGCGCGTGCTCGAAGTAGTGGTAGCCCAACGCGGCCTGCATCTCCGGGAAGCCCAGTTCGGCACCGACCTGCGCCATATGCAGCAGCGCAGTGTGCTGCAGCGACTCGTCGAAGGCGTAGTAGACGTCGTTGAACGGGCAGTCCGCGCCCGGCGCTGGCACCGCCATCAGCGCGGCCACGTGGCGCCAGGCCGCCTCGGCCTGCGCCGCATCCGGCGTCACCCCGCACCAACCGGTGTCGCGCAGTACGCCCTGGATTACCGCCGCCCAAGCTGAGTTGCGCCACTGGCGTGCCACCACCGGTGCCAGCCACTCCCCCATGCCGGTCGCCGCGGCCGCATGCAGCATGCGCATCAGCTGATGATCATCGAACCCGCGCGGCACGCTGGGATCGGCCGCCTGCGCGTAGTACGCCGCAGCCATTTCGGGGTTGTCCACCCGCGAAGCCAGCTCGGCCAGCTGCAGATGGATCCCTGTCCGCTCCAGCGCCGACTGCGGCTGCGCCAGCAGTTCCATGCCACGCGCAAAGGCCTGCTGCACCGCGCTGCGGTCGTCGGTGTCGATGCTGTCCACGTCGATGGCATCCAGCCACACGATCATGCGCAGCTGGTTGCGCTGCGATGCGTCCAAGCCTTCAGCCAATGGACCCTCTGCCAGCGCGAGGATCTCTTCATGGCTGCCGCCCCAGCGTGGCGTACGCAGCCGCGCGTAGGTGTCCAGCAACGGCAGGCCGTGACCTGCGGCCTGCAGGCCCATCTGCAGCCAGGCCAGGGCCGGCTGCGGCGAAGCCTCGTCGCTCGCAATCGGGTCACCCTCCTCATCCAGTTCCGGCGGCGGCGGGACCGCGGCAGACCAGGACGCAGGCATCTGCGCCGGCAGGTCCGGCAGGCGTGGCGCCTGGGTCATCCACGCGCCGAGCAGCGCCTGCATGTCGCGCCACGGGCCGGCGCCATCGGCGGGATGAAAGCCATCGTGCATCCAGTCGCTCATCCACACCGGCACGCCGAACGCCGCCACGCTGCGCATCAGCTGGTGCAGCAGCGGCCAGGACAACGGCCCGCGATCGGCCAGGGCAATCGCGTGGACGAACAGCGCGGTCTGCGCGGCATGCACGCTGGACCAGGCGCCCTCGCCCACCGATGACGTCCAGCCCGAGCCCCGAAGATCGACGGCAATGCGATCCCACACCAGGGCGGCCAGCAGCAGCGGTGCATCGGCTTGCGAGGCCTGCTGTTGCCACGCTGCCAGGGCCTCCCACAGCGCATTGATCGACAGTGCCTGCGGCGGCGCAAGCAGCGCCAGTGCACGCGCACCGCCCTCGGCATCCTGCGGTGCGAGGAGGTCGGGCAAGGCGGACTCGATGGCCTCGAAGCGATGGGCGAGCAGGTCATCCCAGATCGCGGGTGCGGCATGACGCCGCGGGGATTCAGCGGAAAGCGGAGAGGTCATCGGAATTCAAGCAGAGCGACAGCATCGGCGGATTATAGCGCTGCAGCGGGGCTGCACTCCGGGTTTGCATCGGTAGTAGTCACGCTTGCTTGACCGTTTTTTGGCGACGTACATCCGACCAGCAGCCGAGCATGGGCTCGGCTCTACACAGAACCGGGCAGGCGCTACGTCGGCAGTGCCGCCACCAGGGTGGACAGATCCGCGCTGTCCACTGGCCGCACCACGCGCGCCATTTCGTGGCCGTCGCGCAGCAGTACCACCGTCGGCCACAGCTTCACCTGGAACGAGCGGCCCAGCGGCTTGCCCTTGCCATCCTCGATCTTCCAGTGCGGCAGATCATGCGCGTCCACGAAGCGCTGCAGCACCGGTTGCGCGGCCTGGCAGTGGCCGCACCACGGCGCACCGAACTCGACAAGCAGCCAGCCGGGCTGCGCATCGACATCGCTGCGGGCCGGCTCGGCGGCCTGGTGGTCGCGCATGAAAGGCATTGCGTTACGCTGCCAGTGCGCGCTGGATGTCTTCCAGCGGTGCGTTGGTGAAGTTCTTCGCCAGGTCATCCAGCAGCCGCGCCTGCGTTTCCTTGTGCAGCAGCGGGCGGATCCGCCCCAGAGTGATCGGATCGGCCACCAGGATCAGGTGCGCGTAGCGGTTCTTCAGCGCGTCCTCGTTCAACTGCTCGGCCACCTGCTTGGCGAACGTCGCTTCGTTGAGCTGGGAAATGGACATGTCCTTCGGCACGGCACCCGACGGGCCCTGCCCCGACACACCCTGCTCGCTGATGTCCTGCAGGCGCAGCTCGCCCTCCTGCTTCAGCGTCAGCTGATGATCGCTGCCGACGTTGGTGAACACGCGCGCCGAGCCACCATCGGTGACGACGACAAGGGTACCTTCGGGAATGCGACGAGTCATGCGATGCTCCGGTTGCGTTGGTTCGCCACCACCGTAAGGGCTGCGTTGTGAGCGGTGCGGCCACACTGCGTCCACAGCATGTCATCGCGGCATGCATCATCAAGGCGTGCGCATGAACGGGCAGTCGGGCGCACAGCGTCCGCTACAGCCCGCTTCGCTGCATGTTCACGTCGTAACCGTTATCATGAAGGGATGATCGACACGACGTACTACGTGGCAGGCACACCTGTCACGTGGGAAGCACGGCCGACCGGCGTACCGCTTGCCACACCCGCTCCCACCCCCTCATTCCTTCGCCGCGTGCAGGATCCGGGTGGATGACGCCGCTCAGGCGCTGATCTTGACCGTTCTTCCGATGCCCACCCAGCCTGGTCCGGTCAGCCCGTTCTGATCGGCGGCATGTGCCATCACCCCTGGCATCGATCTTCACCAGCCCTCGCCAATCCACGGCGTAGTTTCCCGTGCGTGGTTTTTTCCCGTACGTCCTGGTCCAACGTGGACCGCCCGCACCGATGCCCCTGCGCCAGTTGCGCCAGCATCGCTGTTTCCGATTTCCGGGACACCACACCGCCTATTCCGCACTCCCCCTTCAAGAACAGAAAGGACGTCCCCATGCAGGACAACCCCGATGCCCATGCCCACTTCGGTTGGTTCAAACGCCGCCGCCACCTTGAGGTCGACGAGATCACCGTCGTCGACAAGCCCATGCTCAAGCGCGCCGTCGGTGCCGCTGCACTGGGCAATGCGATGGAATGGTTCGACTTCGGCGTCTACGGCTACCTTGCGGTGACCATCGGCCAGGTCTTCTTCCCCTCCAGCAATCCCACCGCGCAGGTGATCGCCGCGTTCGCGACCTTCACCGTGGCCTTCCTGGTGCGCCCGCTGGGCGGTCTGGTATTCGGCCCGCTGGGTGACCGCTACGGGCGGCAGAAAGTTCTGGCCTTCACCATGATCCTGATGGCGCTGGGCACCTTTGCCATCGGTCTGATCCCCTCCTACGAACGCATCGGTATCTGGGCGCCGGTCCTGCTGCTGCTGGCGCGCGTCGTGCAGGGCTTCTCCACCGGCGGCGAGTACGGCGGCGCGGCCACCTTCATCGCCGAGTACTCAACCGACCGCAACCGCGGCCTGATGGGCAGCTGGCTGGAGTTCGGCACGCTGGGCGGCTACATCGCCGGCGCCGGCACGGTCACCGCGCTGCACATGCTCCTGAGCAGCGAGGACATGCTGGACTGGGGCTGGCGCATCCCGTTCCTGGTCGCCGGTCCGCTGGGCCTGCTCGGTCTGTACATGCGCATGAAGCTGGAAGAGACCCCGGCCTTCCGCGCCTTCGCCGAGGAAGCCGAGAAGCGCGAGCACGACCGCCCGGGCCTGGGTGACCTGTTCCGCGTGCATGGCCGCCAGCTGCTGGTGTGCATGGGCCTGGTGCTGGTGTTCAACGTCACCGACTACATGCTGCTGACCTACATGCCCAGCTACCTGAGCGTGACCATGGGCTATGCGGAGAGCAAGGGCCTGCTGCTGATCATCATCGTGATGCTGGTGATGATGCCGCTGAACATCGTCGGTGGTCTTTTCAGCGACAAGCTCGGGCGCCGGCCGATGATCATCGGCGCCTGCATCGCGCTGCTGGTGCTGGCCGTGCCCTGCCTGCTGCTGATCGGCAGCGGCAACGACTGGCTGATCTTCCTGGGCCTGATGCTGCTGGGCCTTGCCCTGGTGTGCTTCACCAGTTCGATGCCGTCCACGCTGCCGGCGCTGTTCTACACACCGGTGCGCTACAGCGCGCTGTCGATCGCCTTCAACGTGTCCGTGTCGCTGTTCGGCGGCACCACGCCGCTGGTCACCGCCTGGCTGGTCGAGCGTACCGGCGATCCGCTGGTGCCCGCCTACTACCTGATGCTTGCGGCGGTGATCGGCCTGATCACCATGATGTTCGTGAAGGAGACGGCGAACATGCCGCTGCGCGGTTCGCCGCCGGCCGTGGCCAGCGACAAGGAAGCCGCCGCCCTGCTGAAGAGCGATGGGCCGGTGACCGTTGACCCGACCCTGCCGCCGCTGCCGGAAGCCGGTGATGGCGAGACGCCAAAGCCCGCCTGAGACAGCGCAGGCGCCCACCCATGGGCCGTGAAAGCGGCCCATGCCGGCCCTGCACCAGCGGATAACCGCAACCGCGCATTCTGGCTTCATCCCTGATGGAGCCAGCCATGCGCACGCTACTTCCCCCCGTTCCCTTCCACGCCGGCATGGAGCAGCGAGAGGCTGACGAAGCCGAGACCATCGATGCGCTGCGCGAGGTATTCCTCGGCATGGCGCGCACGGTGGCAGAGGCCGAAGGCCATGCTTATCGTGCCGTGCATGCAAAAGGCCAGGCGCTGCTCAAGGGCAGGCTGAAGGTTTCTGATGCCCTCCCACAGGAACTCGCGCAAGGACTCTTCGCTGCGCCTGCAACCTACGAGGCGGTCGTTCGCTTTTCTTCCCCGCCCGCCGAACAGTTGCCGGACACGGTGTCCACCCCGCGCGCCATCGCCATCAAGATCCTTGGTGTGAGCGGCGCCCGCGTCGCGGAAAGCGAAGAGCAGCACAGCCAGGACTTCCTGATGGTCAACGGCCCCGCCTTTACCAGCCCGGGTCCAAAAGGCTTTCTCCGTTCAACAAAGCTGCTGGCGGCAACCACCGAGCGCATGCCGCGAACCAAGGCAGTGATTTCGGCCACCCTTCGCGGCGGCGAAAGGTTGCTGGAAGCCGCAGGCGGCGGCAGCGCGAAGATCAAAGGGATGGGCGGCGAACCGCAGACACATCCAATGGGGGAAACCTTCTTCAGCCAGGTGCCGTTCCGCTTCGGCCCCTACGTGGCCAAGTTCTGCCTGCGCCCAGTCTCGGCCACCTTGCAGGCACTGGATCGGGCACCATTGCAAAACATCGAAGACGGCCAGCGCGATGCCATTCAGGAGACGCTTGCGAGCGGGCGTGGCCATCTGGTCTGGGAGCTGTGCGCGCAGCTGTGCCGGGATGAAAAAGCGATGCCCATCGAGGATGCCTCGGTGGAGTGGCCACAGGAGCAGAGCCCGTTCATTGCCGTTGCCGAGCTGCACGTTCCGCCCCAGGTGAGCTGGGATGATGCGGAGTCACCGGGCGTCGAGGATCGCCTGGCGTTCAGTCCATGGCACGCGCTGGAAGCACATCGGCCGCTGGGTGCGCTGAACCGGGCACGCAAGGTTGTCATGGCCGCCTCGCGTGAGCATCGCTCTCAGCACAACCGGTGTCCGCTGCACGAGCCCGTTGCAGGCGGACAGTAGAGTCGAGGGTTGTATCCAGCCAAAACTAGCAAAACAACGCCGAAAACCCACAAGACAAAACTACCTGGCGACCCCCCCGCCATGGCTCGCGAGTAAACAACCTAGACTAC